>JAAYIP010000017.1 GCA_012523435.1 Bacteroidales bacterium
CGTCAAGCAGTGCCAAAACCGTGGAGGTGTTCTTAGCCATTTTCGATTCCAGCTCATAAGAGGCATAATCCGTGAATCCCAGTAAGTTAGCTAACTCAAGGCGTAGGTTCACAATTTCTCGGATTCGCTCCCTATTATCGTGTTCATTGCCTTGGTTACACCGAAAAGCATACGCCCGGTGAATCTTTTCTCTGAGGTAGCGGCGGGACGAATACTTCATCAATGGGATCATGCTTGGGGCATGTAAAGTAAAGAGCCAACCCTCCAATCCGGCTTCCTGCGCTTCTTGAGCCGCTGCATCTACCACATACGCAGGCAACCCCGCAAGATCTTGTTTATCTGTTAGATGAAGAACATAATCGTTGGTTTCTGCCAGCACATGATCGGCAAACTCCAGTGTTAATTTAGCCAGACGTGTACGGATCTCCGCAAATCGTTTTTTCTGATCCCCCTTAAGGAGTGCTCCATTTCTGACAAAATCACGATACCAGTTAGTCAGAATAGTCTGTTCCTCAACGCCCAATTGCTGCTGACCTTGATTGGCCTCATGCACTGTTTTCACCCGCTCAAAGAGCTTCTCGTTCATCATCAGCCGGTTAGAATACTCCGTCAGAAGTGATGAAGCTTGTTGGGCTATCTTTTGGAGCGTTTCACTCGTTTCGGCATGGTTGAGATTGAAAAGGATCGCCGTAACGACACCAAGTCGCGCACCCGATCGTTCCAAGGCACTGATGGTATTTTGAAAAGATGGTGCCTCAGGATTGTCGGTTATCAGGGCAATCTCCCGTTCAGCCTGGCGGATCAGCTCCTCTATGGCTGGCAGATAATGTTCTTCGCGGATTAAATTAAACGGAGGCGCCTCGTAAGGCGTCGAAAATGGTTGTAATAAGGGGTTCATTCTTCAAAAGTTTTGACAAAAATACCAACTTAATCCCCTATTCCATCTCTACAAAATCTTCAGTTCCCTCAATACGCTCAAGCTCGGTGCCGATTTTGGATTTCAGGTAAGGAATGATAGTTGGGTCGTAATTAGCTACCACATTGACTGACAGAGCTTTACTGTTATCAGGATTATCGAGATAGGCCTCGTCTTCCGTTCCAGAGAGAAAGCGCCAGCCCGAATCCTCCGGATCCATGCGTTCTTCTCGGTACATATAGCCTACCGGCAATCCGTCAACGGTAATCTTATTGGATACCATACTGTAACCGGAACTGCTAACCAGGTCGCGAATATCCGCTTCCTTCAATAGAAATTGTGTCGGTTTCATAAGATAAAAGTATTAAAAAAAGAGGCAGAAATTTGGGAAATTTACGGTAGGTTCGTTAACATTAACTTAACATTTAATAGCTAATTTGCGCCCGATTTTAAATGGCAAATTCGATTTAAACCAATTAAAACCTGACTATTATGGCAAAGGGTATCTTACGGAAAATATTGCTACCCAAAGAGGAGAAGTTTTTCCCCATGTTCGAAGGACTCGCAGAGCTAATATCCAAATCGGCCCACATTCTGGCCAAGATCATTGACAGCCCTGAGCCAAGCCAGATGAATGAGGAGTTCAAAGAGATTAAAAGCTTAGAAAATCAAGCTGATGACATTGCTCACCAGGTTTTTGATACGCTTGACACCACTTTTATCACTCCTTTTGACCGGGAGGACATTCATCAGTTGGTTTCTAAAATGGATGATGTGCTTGACTTTATCAATGCGGTAAGTCAGCAGATCTAACTTTTCAAACCCAAGAAGTTGCCTGCAGGTTACCGAGAACTCAACATGATCGTGGTCAGGGGTTGTGAGCAGATCCGTATTGCCGTGATGGAACTCAGGAACCTCAAGAAACCCATGAAGATCAATGATGCCTGTGTCAAGATCAACGAATTGGAGAACATGGCCGACGAGATTTATCATCAGCTGATTTCCGAGCTCTTCCAGCGTGAAGAGAATGCCATCGAGCTGATCAAGCATAAAGAGATCCTGGAGACGCTGGAAATGACCACCGACCGGGTAGAAGACGTTTCCGATATCCTGAAAACCATCATCATCAAATCTGCCTGATCGCATGTCTATACTGATAATATCCATCATTGTAATTGCTTTGGCCTTCGACTTCCTCAACGGGATGAACGATGCAGCCAACTCAATCGCCACCGTAGTCTCAACCAAAGTCCTAACGCCGTTACAAGGGGTAATCTGGGCGGCGTTCTGGAACTTCGCCGCTGTTTTCATTTTTGGTGTCCATGTAGCTACCACTATTGGTAAGGGGATAGTCGATGCCAATATTGTAAATGAATACGTGATTCTTAGTGCACTGATCGGTTCAATCGCCTGGGTTGGAATATGCACAAAGTTTGGTTTGCCAATCAGTGTTTCTCACTCTCTGATTGGTGGTTTAATCGGTCCGGCACTGGTCATTGGAGGTGGAGATGCTCTGGTAGCGCAAGGGATTATTAAAGTTTCTCTATTCATTTTCCTGTCACCTATTATTGGATTTCTACTGGGTTACCTGATTATGATTGGAACCATGTGGGCTTTCCGTAAGCGGTCACCCCGTAAAGTTGACGGTGTTTTCAGGGGCCTACAGTTACTCTCCTCGGCTATCTTTAGCCTGGGCCATGGCAGTAATGATGCACAGAAAACTATCGGCATCATCACCATCCTGCTTTTCAGCACCGGCCACTTGGGTGGGGAGTTCCACGTGCCAACCTGGGTCATCTTTGCTAGTTACACCACCATTGCTGTCGGGACACTCGCAGGCGGATGGAAAGTGATCAAAACGCTCGGCACCTCCCTGACACATCTCAAACCAGTGCAGGGATTCTGTGCTGAAACTGCCGGAGCTATCACCGTCATTAGTAGTACGCTGGGAGGAATCCCGGTCAGCACCACCCATACCATCACCGGATCAATCATGGGCGTTGGCTCCGTACAGCGTCTAAGCGCAGTGCGATGGGGTGTTGCTGGGAATATCGTCCTGGCCTGGGTCCTGACCATCCCTGCAACGATCCTGGTTGGCGGTGGCTTCTACCTTCTGCTTCGATTGTTCATCCCCGCGATCGCCTAGCTGCACCTGATCCTCTCTTCCGTTTCTTACCGGCCCGTTGTGCAATCTGTTCACTCCTGGCCTGATTCACCTCTGCCTTTTGCCAACTCTCACGGGTCAAATCGGTGCCCTCAATGGTCGACCTAACCAGCTCGCGGGCTTTGCTAATTGATTGATTCTGCTTAAAAATCGCCCGCTCCAACTCACGGAGTTCCCCCTGATAGGTTTTTGTCTTCTTCTCCTCCTGAACCAGACTCAGGTGTTCAACAACTCTGGCACGAAAACCCTCCAGAATTGGCGAAAAATAATCAAGAGCAGCATCCAGACGTTCTAAAAGACGGGATTGGTAGTCCGCCCCACCCAAACTGATCAACCGCTTGGCCTGATCCTGAAATTTTCCGGCAGTCACCCGTACCGTCCGGAAATCTTCCTCCAACTGCCGGGCCCAATCGTGATATTTCTGCTTAACCGAACGTTTACGATCCATATTGTGACCTTCGGTATTTCGATGCAAGCGCTTTTCTAAGTCGCTGAAATTAAATGAGTTTACGATATAACTCCTAAGATACGATCGGATCTCCTCCTCTAATACAGTAACCGGAAGTGCAGCAACATCCTGACTGCCAATAAATTCCTTGATTGAACCATCCGATGGTGGCCCTGACATTGGAAGTCTTGACGAAAGCACTAGCCCATCTAGCGACACCAACCTCGAAAGAGCTACATAGATCTGTCCCGGGGCAAACGCTGCTGATACATCGATAATTGCCTTCTGAAACGTGAGCCCCTGGCTCTTATGAATCGTGATGGCCCACGCCAGCTTGATGGGGTAATGCGAGAAGGTCCCCGCTATTTTGGTTTCAATCTCGTTCGTGTCTGGATCTAACGTGTACTTCTTATTCTCCCAGGTATAACGTTCGACCGGAACATCAGGGCCTCCATCATCAAAACTAACCCAGATCTCTTCCTCGCTTAACTCGCTGATCGTGCCAATCCTGCCATTGAAGTAACGCTGCTCACCAGAATAGTCATTCTTAATAAACATCACCTGAGCCCCCTCCTTCAGCTCCAAACACTCCTCAACAGGATAAAGAAACTCACTGAAATCTCCACTTGTTACAGCATGGTAGCAAAACTCGCAACCCGGCAACTCTCTTAAAGCCTGATGATTAATGGCATCCGCTTTACGATTATGCGTTGTCAAATAAATATACCCCTGCAAATCCTCTGGAAGAAGATCCGGATTGTATTTACCATTTAGCAACTCCAAATCGTCATGGGTTACACAGTCATCCCTGAAATGATTGAGCAGTGTAATAAACTCTCGATCAGTCTGCCGGTAGATCTTGTCCAGCTCGATATACAACGGTGGCCTCGCCCTTAGCACCTGCGCCGAAAAGAACCAAATATCAGGATACCAGGGCTTCAGATATTCCCACTCTTCCTGTTTGACTACCGGTGGTAATTGAAACAAATCACCAATAAAGAGAACTTGCACCCCACCAAATGGTTCAGAGCGATTCCGCCGGACCGAGCGGAGGATCGTGTCGATGGCGTCGAGCAGGTCGGCCCGCAACATACTAACCTCATCAATTATCAATAACTCCATCTCTTGCAACAACTTACGCTTTGACGCATGCATCTGGAGATTTTTCAAAAGAGTCTCCCGGGTGTTCAGCTGTACACTGATATTCCCGGAAATCGAAAGCGTGCTGGCAGGGATGAAGCTTCCAAAGGGTAGCTGAAAAAGGGAGTGAAGCGTAACCCCTCCGGCATTGATCGCAGCAATACCGGTAGGGGCAGCCACTATGGCGTTCTTATGAGTCTGTAAGACAATGTTTCTTAGAAAAGTAGTCTTGCCTGTACCAGCTTTCCCTGTCAGGAAAATATCCCGGTTCGTCTTGTTGATGAATCGGGCTGCCAAAGCGGCGGCATCGGTATGAAGGTTAGATTCGGAACTCATCCGGTTGGGTTTGGGGAACTATTTTCTCAAACAATTTTTTAGACAAGATATTACTTTGATCCGTCAAATTATCAGGATTCCAGCACGACGGCCTCTGTTTTATTACTAATATTAGCTCCCTGAAATAGTTACCAAATGAATGCCAGACACCTACTCCCACTGATCGGCCTCATCATCCTGACTGCCCTCTCTTCCTGCCACCATACGCCACAGGAGAAACCCACCCGGATAATAGTATCTGGGCAGGTATTGAATTTTGAGGATAGTAGCACGGTTTTCACCTATGACCCCTACCAGTTTCTCGGTACGACACAAAAAATTGATGTCCATTTCGAGCCCGGAGGATTTTTTCATCTGGAGATGGAGTCTGACGTACCCCTGAAGGGATTCTTCTCCTTTGGGCGAGTCCCGAAAACCTATCATTTTGATATTGTGCAAGTTGATGGTCGCGACTCAAGCCTGTCGGTCGAGTCGGCCGATTTCCGGATGGTGTACCTCTGGCTGGAACCTGGAGATAGCCTGGCTATGACCCTGGATGCAGCTGACATTGCCGAAACAATAACTTTCAGTGGAACAGGAGCCGTAAACAACCGTTTTATCAACCTGGAAGCTAATCGATTCGATGATTACAAGCATCGTTATCTGGGAAATTATTACCATTACACCTTCCGGCAACCCAATGATTTCAAGAGGGTTATCAATCTACTTAGGGAAGAAAAGATGACCTTTCTGGCCAATTTTCCGGAGCAGGATCAACTGAGTGCGGCATTGAAAAAAGTGTATCAATCCAATTATGAGACAGAATCCGTTCGAAAAAAACTCTCCTACCCCGGCACTCACCAGGGTTTCAATGATGGTCGAGCGGCAGTATTGCCGACGGATTACTATGCATTCCTGGATTCACTTCCAAAACCGGAGGCAATCGGACCGTTAGGAACAGGATATTATTACTACCTCAATAGTGTCTGGCGCCGGAAGTTTTCGCTCGAATCAGACTCAACAAGCTCATCTGATGACTTTTATAATTTCATCCTGAACAACATCCCGGAGCGAGTCGGGTATGAGTTCCTGGCCTACGCGCTTCCGCGCGATTTCCGGAAAGCACTATACGACCGTTTTGACTCTGATTGTCCCTATCCGGATATCGCGGTGGTCGTTAAAGAGAAATACCATTCAATGGAAGGGATGCTTGAGGGGAGTCCTGCACCAGAGGTTACGCTGGAAAACGCTGATGGTCAGCCGGTAACACTCCAAGAGCTTCGCGGAACCTTTGTGTACATCGATTTCTGGGCTACCTGGTGTGCTCCCTGTATTAAAGAGATCCCGTTCCTGCAAGAGGTAGAGAAGAGGTATCACGGCAAGAATATTCGCTTTGTGAGTATCTCGTTTGACAAGGAGGCCGATCGGGAAAAGTGGCACAACTACATCATTGACAATGATTTAAAAGGCACCCAACTAATAGCAGGGCAGGAAGCGCACGATCAGCTGTCGGAGACCTTTCATATTGACCTGATCCCCCGATTCATCCTATTGGATCCCGATGGCCGGGTTGTCCATGCCAATGCCCCCAGGCCATCGAGCCCAGGCTTGATAGAGTTGCTTAGGAAAGTCGGAATTTAGTGTGTTTTCGGGTCCTTTTGGTTTCCATTTGGGGTGGCTATTTCCCCATCACCATTTTATTACGGACGATTCTCAGCATGTCGGTTCGCTCCTCGCCGCTCAGTTCGTTCTCAGCCTTGTGAATCAGCGTTTCAAGGTGAATAGTCTCATTTGAGGAAGATATCCGCAGATTGTCGCGGGTGGCATCGAGGATGATTAGCTTGTCAGCACCAGCAAGGGGTTTCCAAGGTTCCCATAAAGGCACCCCCTCGCCGTTTGGATTTCCCTTATGGGCAAAATTTCCGATGAATCGCATACAGAGATTAGTCAGCTTTTCCCGTCCTTTCCGGTTGGCCGCTGAAAATGTTCGACCCACGATCACTGACAGCTGACTGGGGCCGTTGCCATAAAAGAACGGTATTTCGGCATAATGATGTGCACCCAGCACCTCTCCTTTGTTACGCGGTAAAACACTGATTCCCTGTTCATCCTTAGCACCCCAGTCAAACCGGTACGCAAAAACCGGTGGGGCATCCGGATGCGCCGTGATCAAGGTGGCTATCGAATCCAGCCCTCCTATTCTCCAGAGCAGTGACTGGTACTCTGTCAGGATTTCATACCCTCTCGTCCCGGGTTTAGGGTCCTTGGCCATATAACGAAACAGGGCAGCTTCATCCTTGTTCACCCCGATAAGCAGAGGTACGGGATTGGCCCACCGACCAGATTGTATCGCCTGATACCCCTCTTTTGGAATCACATATCCATCACTTAGTACGTTTGGCCACTTGGCCATGCCAGCATCCATGGTAGAAAAATTCTTCATCAGCTCACCGGGCGATTTCCCTCTGAGGTATTCGTTGATTTCAGCAGGGGTCATCCCCGCTAATCGTTTGGCCGCATCTGGTTCCCCTTCTGCTAATCCATCAACCACAAGAAGATTCTTAAGTAATTGATTTGTTGCCCTTTCCGATTCATCAGCTTTATAAAGCAGCGTTAATCCGCTCTCTGAAACAGCCCGATGAAACAGTCCTTTGGCAGTGGGTGAGATCAGCAACGACAGCACATTGATTCCGCCAGCCGATTCGCCAGCAATGGTTACCTGGTTTGGGTCACCACCGAAAGCGGCGATATTTTCTTTGACCCATTTCAGTGCCTGAATCAGGTCGAGCGTGCCAAAATTTCCGCTTTGATCTGCCTCTGAGCCTGATCCTGTAATCGCAGGATGGCGAAGCCATCCCATCACGCCCAGGCGGTAGTTTGCGGTAACGAAAATCATATTAGAATGGTTTGACGACAGCGCCCCGTCATAGTCTTTGACCCCTGAGGTGCCCAACGAATTGCCCCCGCCGTGGATATAGAAATAGACCGGAAGGCCTGTCTCCCCGCTTTTGGGGCGCCAAATATTCAGATAGAGGCAATCCTCCGAACCTACGGCTCCGATCACCGGAACTGTCTGATTGGCAGGACTTCCATACTTTCGTGCTTTTCGGACCCCCTCCCAGGGGACTGGATCAACCGGGGCCTTCCAGCGTAGCTCACCAACCGGTGGAGAGGCAAAGGGTATTCCCTTCCAGGCCCAGGTCTGGTGCTTATCGGAAAAGCCCCTGACAATTCCATAATGAGTCTTAACCTCAGGCCCATTACTCCAATTTCCGATATTCTGAGCGGTGGAGGTCCCCGCGGCTAATAAAGCTGGCACAATTGCCAGCAAAATTTTAACAAATGATCTCATTTCTACCATTCCAATTTAATGTCATCCAGCAGGTGAGCCGGACGGTTAATTCGTATCCTCAAAACATAGGCCGGTGCTGCCGGGAGCCTGTCAGGAACTTCAATCCTCAGATTTTCTTTATCAGTTGTGTAGCTAACCCGATTGCCACCAAGCAAAGAGACTGCTCGAACTCTGATGCCCTCCGGCAGGGGGAGGATGATCTCTTTTAGATTATCATCCATGACATGCACGAAAACATCCTGGCCTTTATGCGTTGTAACCAATTGATTATTTGGCAAATACGGACCTCCACGAGTTCCATACACGCCTTCTCCGTTCACCTGAAGCCATCGACCCACCTCCTTCAACAGTTCCACCTGACGAGGCTCGATACGGCCATCAGGCATCGGTCCAACATTGAGAAGCAGGTTACCATTACCTCCGATCGTTTTGATCAGGGTAAGAATCAGCTCTTCTGATGTTTTAAGCTGATCATCTGGCTTCCAAGCCCATTGTTCACCCACAGTGATACAAGATTCCCAGGGAAAATCACGATTAAACCCGCCGATCCTTTGTTCCGGAGTACCAAAATCGCCAGCATATTTCGCCACACTGTCGGTCATCCCAGCCATCGATTTATACCCTTTGTCCACCCGGTTGTTGATCAGAATATCATCCTTCAGATCCCGGATAAACTTGTACAGTTCCATGCCATCCTGATGGGTCCAGGAAGCTTCCCATTGCCCATCAAACCAGAGGATATTGGTTTGATAATCCTCCACAAGTTCCTCAACCTGATTGAAGAGGAATTCCTTGTAGATGCTCATATCCGATTCCTCCACTGGACGCGGATCGTTGTAACGCGTGGTATAATGCGGATGTTTCCAGTCAAGAATGGAGTGATAAGTCCCGAAGAGTATCCCATGCTTTTCGCAGGCGAGTTGCATTTCTCGTAAGACGTCGCGTTTGAATGGTGTACTTTCTATGTCGTAATCGGTATACTTCGAAGGCCAGATGGAGAATCCATCGTGGTGCTTGGTGGTGATCACAAAATACTTCATCCCAGCCTCTTTAGCGAGGCTAATCCACTCATCAGCTTTAAACCGCATCGGATTAAACCGCAGATACAGACTATCATACACTGATATTGGCACCTCGCGGCCCCTTGACCATCCAATTTCTGTTCCTTGAAGCGCGACAGGGCCCCAGTGAACGAACATTCCAAATCGCATATCCTGCCATTGCTGCATGGCCATCGCGTTTGTTTTCAAATCCGGGAAAGCCTCACCACCACCGCCCGGGGGAGGAGGCCAAGCGGGTTGCTCCGAACAGGAGAATACAGAAAAAGCAACTACCAAGAGAATAACACCCCGAATTAGGGAATGCCATACGTAGGAAAAATAGGTTTTCATCGTGATTATTTTTCCAAATGACCAATCGGGCTGGTTACAGCCAATGAAAATCGGACTAAGAATACCGCATGACCATCCTCTTCATCTCCTCAAACTGCCGTTCCATGCTTTGTAGCAGTTTAAACTGAGCTCTTGCACGTTGAAGATTATGGTGTTCGTGCTTGATTTTAAAGTAGTTATCCCCATCCACATAATCTGTCAGGAAACGCAGACCGATCATATAAGGAAGGAGCTTGCCCGAGAGGGCGAGGTAATCGATTTCTGTCCCCGTGAGGGTGCTACGGGTTTCATCCAGGAAGCCGCTGGTATAGCCTTCGAACAGCCGGATATCCATCTCCACGCGGGAAAGATCGGGATCATCCTCTGCGCCGGTGTTGGTGGAGGTACGAATGCTATCTCCGAAATCATAATGGACGTATCCGGGCATCACGGTATCGAGGTCGATAACGCATAGGCCCTTATCCTGTTGATTAAGCAGTACGTTATTGAATTTGGTGTCGTTATGAGTGATCCGCAGGGGGATTTTTCTATCTTGACCCAATCGCAGGATTGTTCCCATCTCGTGTGCTCGTTCCAAAACAAAGGCGGTCTCTTTTTTGACATCTCCGGCGCGGTTTTTTGGATTGCGCTCCAGGGTGGATCTAAAAATATCCAGGCGCCACTCAATATTGTGAAAATTGGGAATGATCTCTTTGAGTGGTGCGCCAGGCAGATCTGCAATCATAGCTTGGAACCGGCCAAACATTCGCCCACCCTCATACGCTTTCTCCGGAGAATCAACGATATCATAACTGCGGGTGTCGCTGATAAAGATGTACACTCGCCAGTAATTCCCATCCTGATCAATCAGATACGACTTTCCTTCATGCGTCGGAATCAGCGTCAAAACCTCCCGGTCTGGATCAGTGCCAGGAATTGCCT
Source organism: Bacteroidales bacterium (assembly GCA_012523435.1). Taxonomy (GTDB): domain Bacteria; phylum Bacteroidota; class Bacteroidia; order Bacteroidales; family UBA12481; genus UBA12481. The sequence continues at coordinate 10,648 of JAAYIP010000017.1, forward strand.
CCAATTTGTTCCGAATATGACTGGTGACCCGGCTAATATTATCCATCAGGGCAGGCACATCAGGGAAAACCCGGTGGTTGATGCGCTGGAGAATGTAATCGTAGCAGTCTGGCTCAACTGTGATAACTTGGTAAGAATCATTGATATGGCCACTACCGTATGGTAAAATGGATTGTATGGTGCCAGTCAGACGAAAGCCGGATGCAACCCGGGACAAATCGGAAAAAGAGTGAGCCATGCTTAATAGAAATTTAGGCCAAAGATAGTCTCTTTGGCTGAGGGTTACCACAGGTTAGGCAAGATTCGTGATGAAGAAAGCGGCTTCCTATTGTACAGGCGTTACTGGTCAAGGGAACCGGAAATATTCAACCCTTCCAGCACAATCTTCAGCTCCGGTTCTGACGGCCTTGGTGCACGGCAATTGATGATGTTGCCATCTGGTCCAATCAGAACAAAGGTCGGGATGTATTTCACGATATACTTGTCGTTCTCCATAGTGGCATCATGAAACTGCAACCAAGAGAACCCCTCTTCAGTCACCATTTTCTCCCAGGCGCTTTTGTCGCGATCGACTGAGATACTCATGATAGCCAGATTACTGTCTTTGTACTCTTCGTATAAGTCTTTCAGGTGAGGGATCTCAATTTTGCAGGGACCACACCAGGTTGCCCAGAAATCAATGTACACATATTTACCCCTATATTCGGCCAGGGTATGCTCAACTCCCTGCATATCAACTACTTTAAAATCCGGAGCCGGTTTGCCTGGCTGAATGGCTTCCCATTGGGCGACAGTAGTTTTGATTTCAGTCAGCTGGTCCGAATTCTTGGCCAAGGCATAATAAGCCTGAAGCTGATCTCCGATACCGCCAATCCCGTTGGCATCCATTTGCTGGCTCAGTTCGCGGTACATCAAATTCTCGATCAATTCTGGACTGGTGAAGGTTTTCTGGATATAATTGAATTTGGCAGCCAAAAAGTCGGGTTTGCCCCACAAATCGCCCGTCAGACCAGCCTCTTTCTGAGCCTGATTGTTAACATTGTTCGACAGGTAGCTCATCGCCGCCGGAACATTTACCAGCATCGGGTGGTTCAGGTCAATACCCTCTTCCAGCGAGTTCCAATTGTCTGGCAGAATTACCGTATCTTTCTCGGTATAGTACTGGTGTGCCGAGACGTAATTTTTCATGTCCATGATCTGGGTAAATTGGATTGACAGGCTTTCAATTTCCGCAAAATCCTGATCGAACCCAGCCTCCAATTTTTTAGCATTCAGCATACTGTGGAAAACCTCAGTCAATGAATCCCGGCTAGCACGATAATCAGTGGGCTCTTTTAAATATTGAGCTCTCAGGCCCCGGCTCCATTCTCGCTGGACCTTGCTCTTATCTATTAGATAGTCAGCCACAGCTTTCAGGTCACCGTCAAAAGCCAGGGTGTTGTCCCAATCGGCATAATCCACGGTAAGGATCAATTCTTTCCCCGGGACCAAGTAAATCGGGATGTTTTTTCGATCGACCACGAGGTTCCCGGAGATGCTCTGGGTCATCTCTTTCTCGTAAACAAAGCCACCATCGGCGGCCAGCGTGATGGTATCGGCATTTCGTCCTTCAATGAAGCGAACCAACAGGGTATCAGCATTCAGGATCGTTCCGGTCAGCTTGACCTGCTCAGCGGGTTGCTTCTGGCATCCCCAGGTCAGGGACAGAATGGCGAGAGCGAAGAAAATAGTCTTTTTCATAGTAATCTTGGTTAATTGCATGATTTAGTTATAGTTAGTCTTTCCATTGGTCGGTTCTAAAAGGTCCCACTGGCAATCCTGAAGATCCGAAAAGATTTGGTTCATCGGTAGATTCCCAGGCAAAACGAACGGCAGCAGGCTCTTTGACCTCATTGGAGGAGACAACGATTGTACCATTGTCAATCCTGGCTGTGGCATCCACAAATTTTCTGTCGCTGCCGGCAATTCTGAAGTGTTTCAGCACCTTACCATCCGTCTTTAATTGCTGCCCGTAAAGATCAAAGCTGATGCGGATCTCGTTTCCGTCGCGCTGCCACGAACGGTACACCGGTGCGGAATAGTGAATTCCGCTAAAGCCGTAATCCTTAGCTAATGCCCAGAATGCCAATCTTTTGCCAACATCCTGTTTATTCGAAGGATGGATTCGTTGCAGGTTTCCGATATCCATGGTAACCACCATCCCGGTATTGGCTACCGTACGAGCAGCATAATCCTGTGCTTCACGCAGTAATCCCGTACTGAACTCATCCCGGTAGGTATAGGGTGCAATCTGAATAAAGTAAAACGGAAAATCCCCCTGGTTCCAATCGTGGCGCCAGTTGGCGATCATCGTAGGAAAGATCTCCTTATATAGTTCGCCATCATATCGGTTGGATTCACCCTGATACCAAATAGCTCCTTTGATACGGAAGGGGATCAGTGGGTGGATCATCCCATTGTAGAGGGTTGTCGGGGTATTGGGAAGATTGCATCCGATACAGGTGGGCGGTGTTGGAGCTGTTGTGTAGGAGGTTGATTTACGCACTTTCCAGGTTCCGGCGAGCGGTTGAAAGGTCGTCTTATTTTTCTTTGGCCTGATTTTCATGACCTCCGGCTTCCCATTGATTCCACCAATCCCGGAGGTATTAGCCACCCTGACAGCCAGAACGTTCTCGCCTTCGTGCAAGGTTCCACGCGGGATATCATATTCACGGTTCTTTTGCCAGTCGGAGGGCATCAGGTGTTGGCCGACTACCACGCCATTGATCATGGTTACATCCATCTCATCGATCGGACCCAGCTCGACAACCAGATCCCGTTTGAGCCAGCGTTTGGGGACCGTAAAAGAGAGGTGATAATCCACTACACCGGTGTAATCGCCGATATTGCTTTCGCCCCAGGCAGCGGGCACCTCAGTATCCATCCACGAACCATCAGTTTTGGGCGACAGTGCCCAGGATGGAGCTTTCTGGTCGGGGGAGAAACCGAGTGTTTTGGCCCATTCGGCTAGGTCTTTCTGGTATTGTTCCAGCTTTTTGTTCAGGAAAACTTCGGCATCGAGGCGACCCGGCTCGGTTGTAAAATATGGTATCCTGCTGATAAATTCCTTGCTTGTCCAGGCTTCAGCCGCTGTTCCACCCCAGGTCGAATAGATCAGTCCAATCGGAATATTCAGTTTCTGGTGGAGCTCGCGGCCGAAGAAATAACCCACGGCACTAAACGGGGCAGCAGTTTCTGGGGTACAAGCCGACCAATGACCGATACAGTCCTGTTGAGGCTCGAAGGCTGTCTTTCGCTCAACAGAGAAGAGCCTAATTTCGGGGTAGTTAGCTGCTCTGATCTCCTGATCCGAGTCTTGGATCACATCGCCATACTGAGGCCAGCCCTCCAGGGGCATCTCCATATTACTCTGTCCGGAGCATAGCCATACCTCTCCGATCAAAATATCTTCGAGGTTGATCTGATTCTTCCCTGATATCTGCATAGAATAGGGGCCACCGGCTTTGGGAGTAGTCACATTCACACGCCATTGCCCATCCTGATCTGCATTTACGTTCGCCACCCGGCTATCCCAGGACGTGGTGATCGTTATTGATTCGCCCGGCTTAGCCCAACCCCAGATGGGCACCTCGCTCATCTGTTGTAAAACCATGTGGGATCCAATCACCGACGGCAGGGAGATCTGGCCAAAAGCCATGGAGGTTATCATCCAGGCTAAAATCGCAGTTTGAAGTTTTTTCATATTAGTTGGCAATTTACTTTTTATATTGGTATAGTTTACAACAACATAGCTCTCTTTTTTTGAGAGATCACTCCTTGATCAGCTCCATAGTTAGGATCCGGTCGCCCACCTCCAGTTGATGTACGATTTCCATACCTCCTACCACAAACCCAAAATTGGTGTATTGACCATCCAGGTGTGGTGTGGGTGAGTGAGTGACATACCACTGGCTGCCCTCGGTATCTTTCCCAGAGGAGGCCATGCCCAGCGTTCCCTCCATGAAGGGTGTCGGGGTAAATTCCGACCGAATGGTCCAATCGGGGCCACCCCATCCATCTCCTCTGGGGCATCCATCCTGAACAACAAAATTTGGCACTACCCTATGAATCTGTAAGTTACGATAGAATCCGTTCTCAATCAGTTCAGCAAAAGCAGCACAGGTAGCTGGGCACCAAGTCACATTCAGTTGGACAAATAGATCTCCTTTAGTGGTTTTAATCATCACCTTCTGTTTAGGCGACAAGCTGGTTACTCGATGCCAATCGATCGGGTGACCGTACCCCGGGGTTGGATCCACCGGCATGGGGTAGGTGGTCAGAATTCGTCGGATCTCCTGTTCCAGATCGACACCATCACTTTGTAACTCTTTTGCGGCCTGGGCGAAACTCGGCTGCCTTCGCATCTCACTGATGATTTCGAGGCAAGCAGTATAAATAGGTGCTTCCGTTCCTCGTTTGAGCCAGGATTCGAGGTAGGCATAATGCCGGGGTTCTGAGCCAAGGGACCGGAGGTACCAAGCTCTCTCCACCGGACTCCCGGCTGATTCTACGGAGGCCATGATCATCTTTTCGACTCGTTTAGTCAGGGATTTCTTCCCGGCCACCAACTCCAGGGTTTTACCCAGCAGGAGGGAGCGGCTCCGCCAGGTTTTTGTGTCATCAATGGTTTTGAGCAGTGCACCCAGATCGGTATAAACTGCATACTGTTGCACTGCTTCGGCTGCTGCAACCGACAAACTGGGATCCTCACCGGATACCAGACGGAGAACATTCCCTACCGCTTTATTCCATGGGATGAGCTTCATAGAAGTGAGAACGCCCACTTTGACGCGATAGTCCTCATCGGATTCCAGGATTGATTTGCACAGCGGCCAGGCTTTCTC
>JAAYIP010000170.1 GCA_012523435.1 Bacteroidales bacterium
AGATTCTTAGCAAGCTGGCAGAGATTGATCATGTGGAGCGAATCCGTATTGGAACCAGAATACCGGTGACTTTACCTTATCGTATTACACCAGAGTTAATAGCCTTGCTCAAAGAACATCATGAATTTGGTAAAAGGGAAGTTTGTGTGGTCACACACGTGGAGCATCCTACCGAGATCACGGCCGACTTTATCCAATCGATCCGGATGATCCGGGAAGCAGGCATGAGTGTGTATAATCAGCAGGTATTCACCTATTTTAATAGTCGGAAGTATGAAACAAGTGCTCTTCGAAGGGTTTTAAAAGTGTCCGGGGTGGATCCTTACTATTCGTTTAATACCAAAGGAAAGGCCGAGACGGAAGATTTCAGGGTGCCCATTGCACGTATTCAGCAGGAACGTAAAGAGGAGGCCCGCTTTCTGCCAGGAATGGTCAGAACCGATGAGCCGGTTTTCAATGTTCCGAAACTTGGTAAATCTCATCTACGGGCATGGCAGGATCATGAGGTTACGATGATTACACCCGCCGGCGAACGGATCTACCGATTCTATCCCTGGGAATCTCGCGTAACATTTGTGGATGACTACCTTTACACCGATACTTCAATTTACGATTACTTGAAACGCCTGCAAAAAGATGGGGAAGATCCGGAGCGCTACGGAACCATCTGGTATTACTTTTAGCCGTGTTGCAAAAATCTTTGTCATGAAAAAAATCCTCGGAATGGGCAATGCCCTTGTCGATGTACTGATCCATCTGAAAGATGATACCCTCCTCGATCGGCTTCGGTTGCCGAAAGGAAGTATGCAGCTGGTTGATGAGAAACGTGTGACTGAGATCATGCAAGCCGTTGAAGGCCTACCGGTTACAATGGTGGCAGGAGGATCGGCAGCTAATACCATCCACGGACTGGCAAATTTAGGGATGGACACTGGTTTTATTGGATCAGCCGGAGAAGACCAATGGGGGGAGTTTTATGTTAACAATTTGAAAGAAAGTAAGATAGAGCCAATTTTTTACCGCTCTCCAAAGCCAACCGGTCGAGCTAACGCTCTCTTAACCCCAGATTCCGAACGCACCTTTGGCACTTTTCTGGGTGCCGCCACGGATCTTAGCCCGGAGTTCCTCAGTCCGGAGATGTTCATGGGATACAGCCTATTTTATATTGAGGGATATATGGTTCAGAATCACGACCTAATCCGCCGAGCTCTACACCTGGCCAAGGCGGAGGGCTGTTTGGTTTCTCTCGACCTGGCCAGTTATAATGTCGTGGAGGAGAATCGTGGCTTTCTCCATTCAGTGATACCAGGTTATGTCGATTTTATCTTTGCCAATGAGGAGGAGGGGCGCGCTTTTACGGGTCTGAAACCGGAACAGGCTGTGGCTGAACTTGCCAGCCTCTGCCCGGTGGCGGTGGTGAAGACCGGACGCCATGGAGCCCTCGCGCAAAGGGGTCAAGAAGTCACCAGCGCACCAGCATTGCCTGTTAAAGCTATCGATACCACCGGAGCCGGCGATCTGTTTGCTTCAGGATTCCTGTTTGCGTATTTGAACGGGTTGCCTCTGACTCAGTGTCTTGAGATTGGTAACTTATTGGCATCCAAGGTGATATCAGTAACTGGTTCCAAAGTTCCAGCTGAACAGTGGTCGGGGATTCTGGAGGCTATCCAAAGTAAAAAGGCCTGATCCTTTCGGGGACAGGCCTTTGTTGCATAAGAATAGAAAGAAAGGGATCTGTTAAAACAGACCGTGCAATTCAGCATTAATTTTGTCGATGACCGTACTGATGTCCTCGGGATTTCCGAGAAAATCCATCGAATCAGCATCTACCACCAACAATTTTCCATCCCGGTAAGTCTCTACCCAGCTTTCGTATCGTTCATTCAGCCGTTTGAGATAATCCAGCCGGATAGAGTTCTCGTATTTTCTACCCCGCTTCTGGATCTGATTAACCAGGGTTGGAACCGATGCCCGTAAATAGATGATTAGGTCAGGAGGTTCGACAAGCGAGGCCATCAGATTGAACAGGGTGTAATAATTCTCAAAATCACGGGTACTCATCAGCCCCATGGCATGCAGGTTGGGTGCGAAAATATAAGCGTCCTCATAAATAGTACGATCTTGGATCACCGTCTTTTCTTTTTTTCGGATCTCCAGTATCTGGTTGAAGCGCGAGTTCAGGAAGTAAATCTGGAGATTAAACGACCAACGTTGCATGTCTGAATAAAAATCATTCAAATAGGGGTTGTCATCCACATCTTCGAAGTGAGATTCCCACCCGTAATGTTTGCTTAAAATTCTGGTAAGCGTGGTCTTCCCAGACCCAATATTCCCTGCTATGGCGATGTGCATAATTTAGATTCTTCCCGTTTAGGTTGACCGAAAAGTACGATTTTTTTTGATGATGATAACGGCCGTTATAATTATTTTGCACGAAGTAGCAAAACCCGGTCGGCTAGCCGAATGAGCAGATTGTTACGGCATTTGAGAGATTGCAGCACTGGTTGAGTAGACATCTCTGCGAGGGTTAAGGCCGGGGTTACAGCATCTTTCCAGAGTATTACACGATTATCCGAGGCCATAACAAGTTTGCTCTCAAACACATCAAGAGAGGCCGCTCGTAATGAAAGCTTCCGGATCAGATTGCCAAACAGGTCGAAGACCAGGATTTCCTGATCAGGAATATGAAGATAGAGCCGGTCGGCTCGCTCCAACAGGCTCATCTGGCCTCTTGTCGGTTGAGTTCCCAGGGAACAGGGGGCCGAGGTTAGAGCCTGTTGATAATGGGGATCGAAGTATTTTATTGTCAGCTCGTTACCATCAAAAATCCAGATTCCACCCTGTCTTGATGAGCATAAAGCAAGGGGATTCGGGATCCCCAGCTCATCCACCTCAGTAGGTGGTGATAAGGGAGCTAACCTATTGTTTAGCAGCCTTATACGATTAAAATCCGAATGATACACCATGATTCTGAATGGATTCTGGGCATCCACGCGGCTTATCCGCCCGGATTCGGGATCTGACCAGGAATAGAGGCTATCGCCTGAGGGACTGAATTTGATCAGGGTTGGGCCTTTGACCAGATAAAAATTCCCATTAGGATCGCAGGCCATCTGATCGTATTGTCCAGAGGATTTCCAGAGGGTGTCAGAATCGGACGGTGCCAAGGGCTGCCCGGCCAGTGCCGGAAAGGGGCAGAGGGAAAGCACCAGAGTGAAAAATATTATCCGTCTCACTATCATGGTCTTTCATTAGAATTACCGGCTGTTGAGCCGGATAATATCTTCTGCTATTGCCCGGTCGTTCGACAGGCGCGGAACCTTATGCTGGCCGCCCAGCTTGCCTTTTTGTTTTAGCCATTCATAAAAGATTCCCTCTTTAACGAACACGATTTCAGGCTTTTTTAGGGCGATGTCTTTGAATCGTTTAGCTTCGTAATCGGAGTTGACTGATTTCAGGGTATCATCGAGTGTATCTGTAAAGGTAGCCAGGTCATTGGGCTTTTGACTGAACTCAATCAACCACTGATGTTTGGCTTCTTGATTGCCATTCATAAAAACTGGGGCTGCAGTGTATTCGGAGATGACGGCATCGGTAGCCTGGCAGGCTTTCTGGAGGCCAGTTTCGGCGTTATTGATGATCAGCTCTTCGCCAAATGCATTAATGAAATGCCGTGTCCGACCGCTGATGCGTATCCGTGGAGGATTCAGGGAGGTAAAGAGGATGGTATCGCCGATCAGGTATCGCCACAGTCCGGCCGAGGTGGAGATGACCAGGGCATAATTACGGTCGGTTTCCACATCCTGGAGACCTAAAACGCTGGGATTGTCCGATCCGATCTCCTCCAGGGGAATGAATTCGTAGAAAATGTCATAATCCAGCATCAGCAACATATCATTACGCTGCGGATCGTCCTGAATTCCAAAAAATCCTTCGGAAGCATTGTATGTTTCCATATAACGCATACGATTGCTCCGGATAATATTGTGGTACTGTTCGCGGTAGGGAGTAAAGCTGACTCCGCCGTGCATAAAAACCTCCAGGTTGGGCCACACGTCCGAAATATCCGATTTGCCGGTATGCTCTAGTATCTTCCTCAGTAGCACTAGCGTCCAAGATGGTACGCCGGCCAGGCTGGTGACATTAACTTTTGAGGTGGATTCGGCCATCCGGATGAGCTTCTTTTCCCAGTCATCCATCAGGGCGATGCTGAGTTCGGGAGTTCGCACCCAATGCGCATAAGCTGGCAGGTTCTGTAGCATGACAGCTGACAAGTCGCCAAAGAAGACTTCTGATTGATATTCAGATATTTGATGGCTTCCCCCAACGACCAGGCTCTTGCCCATTAGTAGACTAGAATCTGGATTGTTGTTGAAATAGAGGGTCAGGGTATCTTTGCCACCCTGAAAATGACAGTCCTGCATGTAGTTACGGGTAACCGGAATAAACTTACTCTTTTCGCTGGTGGTGCCGGATGATTTGGCAAACCACTTGACATCTCCGGGCCATAACACATCGGATTCCCCTTTAAAAGCACGGTCGATATAGGGTCGAATGGCAGGATATTCTCTCACGGGAACCCGGTCCTTAAAATCTTTATAGGAACGGATGGTGTTAAAATGATGATCACGACCAAAGGCAGTGTCCTGGGCTTCCCGAATGAGGCTGTCCAAAATATCATTCTGAACCTCAACCGGATAGCGCTTGAAAAACTCGATTTGGTAGATCCTTTTCGTGATAAACCACGAGACAAGGGAATTTATGAGAGGCATATGTTTTGAATGATCCGAAAAAATCAAATTTACTATTTTTATCCCTACATTTGCCTTTACGATTAAACTTACTCTAAATGAATTGGTTGGACTTAGTTATCCTCTTGATCCTAATCGGCGGGGTCTTTTCCGGTTATCGAAACGGTCTCATAGGGGAGGTAGCTTCTTTAGCGGGGTTAATTCTCGGCATCTGGGGAGCGGTACGCTTCTCCTGGTGGGCTACCGAGCTTCTGGAGGGCTTTGGGCTCTCCTTTTCCCTCATGCCAGTAATCTCCTTTATCATCACTTTTCTGGTGATTGTATTAGTTGTTCAAGCGGTAGGTGGATTGCTCAGACATCTACTTGAGAGCCTGTCGCTCAAGTGGTTAAACAAACTTGCCGGTATAGCAGTCGGGGTTGCAAAAGCCGCTGTTATTACCAGTATTATTCTGATTCTCATCTCCTCGTTCGACGAAGGACACCGGGTGATCAAGGAAGAGGTAGCAGAGGAGTCCCTTCTGTATAAACCGATGTCTGAACTAGTACCCGGGCTCATGCCTTTCCTGAAGATACAACACCTGAAAGATCAGGATCATGGTCGCGATGAAGTAACTGAAGGGACCGTCATCTGAGTGGCAAGGGCTGATCCGGCCATTTCGTTATCTTTGCGGAAATTTTTTTTGAATGAGTTTTATTGATGAACTACGCTGGCGAGGCTTGATTCATGACATCATGCCCGGAACGGAGGAGCTGCTATCGGAAGGAATGACCTCCGCTTACATCGGATTTGATCCCTCTTCGGATTCACTACACATCGGTAATTTGGTGAGTATCTTGTTGCTACGACATTTGCAGCTAGATGGACACAAACCTTATGCCTTGGTAGGAGGAGCTACCGGGATGATCGGAGACCCCTCCGGAAAATCTGAAGAGCGTAATCTTCTGGATGAGAAAACCTTAAGAGAAAACCAGGAGAGTATTAAAAAACAGTTAGCCCGCTTCCTGGACTTTTCGGCTGATACACCCAATGCCGCCGTCATGGTCAATAATTACGACTGGATGAAGAATTTCTCTTTCCTGGAGTTTATCCGGGATATTGGGAAACATATTACGGTTAACTACATGACTGCCAAGGATTCGGTAAAGAAACGGCTCGATAGTGGAATGTCTTTCACTGAATTTACTTACCAGCTCGTACAGGGGTATGATTACCTCCATCTGTATCAGAATTTTAACGTGAAGCTGCAGATGGGTGGTTCGGACCAGTGGGGTAATATTACCACGGGTACGGAACTCATTCGCAGAAAGGCTGGCGGTGAAGCCTTTGCCTTAACCAGTCCGCTGATTACCAAAGCTGATGGAGGGAAATTCGGTAAAACAGAGTCGGGAACGATTTGGCTGGATGCTGAGAAAACCTCTCCCTATCATTTTTACCAGTTTTGGCTTAATGCTGCTGATGATGATGCTATCAATTATATCAGGATCTTTACTTTCCTGCCAAAGGAAGAAATTGAAGAGCTGATTGCAGCCCACTCACAGGCTCCGCATGAGCGATTGCTGCAACGGAAGCTGGCTGAGGAGGTTACCCGGCTAGTACATTCGGAGGAGGCTCTACATAGTGCCATTGAAGCTACTCAAATTCTCTTTGGCAAAGGAACCCACGAGTCGCTCGCTGCGCTGGATGAAAAAACCTTATTATCGATCTTTGAAGGCGTACCCATTTTTCAGATTGATCAATCTCTGCTGGAACAGGGGGTTGTGCTGATTGATCTCTTGGCCGTTCATACTGCAATCTTTCCCTCAAAAGGCGAAGCCAGGCGGACAATACAAGGTGGCGGGGTCAGCCTTAACAAAGAGAAAATGTCAAACGCTGATGAACAGGTTAATAAGAGCCATCTGATCGGAAACCGCTTCCTTTTAGTGCAGAAAGGCAAAAAACAATATTATCTTATCCGGGTGAATTAAAATCGTGATCATGAATCCATATCTGAATAACAAAACCTTGCTGGCACTAGCCTTGAAATGGAAGTACCACCTCGGGATCATTGCAATCATCGCGGCGGTGATAGCTGTGGTGTTCTCTTCACCTGTTTTTCTGAAGCCAAAGTATAAATCGACGGCAATTGTCTACCCCGAAAACCTGGGAGAGAAATCCGAAGAGAGCTATACCGAACAGATGTTGGAAATTCTGAATTCCGGCGATATCCGTGACAGCATCATCAAGGCATTCAAACTCGACGAACACTATAAAATTTCACCTGACTATCGGTTTTATAAAACGGCTCTTTATGGTAAGTATTCGGAACACGTGACTTGCCGTAAAACCGAAAATGAAGCTGTACGGATTGAAGTTCTGGATACCGATCCAGAAGTGGCCTGCGATATGGTCAAAGCAGTTCTTCGATACTATGACAAGAAGGTCAGGCGAATGCATAATATCAAGTTCGAGGAAGAGTATGGCATCCGAAAGCTGGAGATCGAACGAGTTAACTATAAGATTGATAGTTTGATACAGCGTCTAAGCTACCTGGGTTCCCAGTATGGAGTGATGGATCTGGGAGGACAAGCGGAGGGAGTCTCCCGTGCCTACTTTGAATCCTTAGCCAGCGGTAAGAGCAACGATCGCCTGGAAACCTATTTCAACAATATTGCTGAAAAAGGCCCGGAGGCCAGAGGACTACTGATCAGGTTGGATGCTTTTAGTAAGCTCCTGAGCGAAGCTCAAACTCGATTTGATAATGCATACCGTGAAATGACCAAAGAGATCACCTACGCTAGTGTGATCACTCCTCCTTTTGTTTCCGACAAGAAAGCTTGGCCCAAGCGGTCCATTATTGTCGTTATGTCGGTTCTATTGACCTTAATCATGGCAATGGTTGTTATCGGTGTTATCGAGAATCGCAATTCTACTGCATCCAAATAACCTGTTGAATAACAGGATTTTCCGGATTGCCCTGGTTTACCTGGTGAGCCTGCTGTTTGTGGCTGCTCACACCTACTTGGTCATCAAGGATAAATATGTCCTGGCACTGTTGCCCATAGGCATCATTGTGGTCCTTCTAGCTATTTACCGCTTCAGCTGGCTCTTTTGGATCGTCCTGTTCTGTGTTCCACTATCGTTACCGCTCAAAGAGTTTATGCCCGAACTGGGGATCAACATGTTTCTTCCAACAGAACCCCTGCTGGCCGGCATGATGATCATTTTCATTCTACGTTTGGCAATGGATGGGGGATATGAACGGACGGTTCTACGCCATCCGGTTACCGTGATCATTTTGCTTCAGCTGGGCTGGATCCTGATTACTACCATCACTTCCACGATGCCGCTGGTCTCGCTGAAATTTTTCTTGTCGCGCTTTTGGTTCCTGGCGGTATTCTATTTCATGGCGATCCAATTCTTTAAGCAAGATCAGCGCAATATCCGGAGATATCTGTGGGCCTTGCTAATCCCGCTGACTGGGATCATCGTGGTGGTTACGCTCAAACATTTGTCGCTCGGGCTATTCGATCAGAAAGCCGCTAATCCGGCAGCTGATCCTTTTTTTAATGATCACACCCTTTATGGAGCCATTATGGCGTTGTTTCTGCCGGTGGCAGCGGGTTACCTGGTTCGATCTCCCCTGCGCTCCTGGATTAAGGTTGGTGTGTTGGTGGTGGTCGTGGCGCTGCTAACCGGACTGGTTTTTTCGTATGCCCGCGCAGCGTGGGTGAGCGTTTTGGCGGGAATCGGAACCCTGCTGATCATTCTGTTCAAGATACCTGGGAAAACCGTGCTCCTGGGAGTGGCTGTGCTGGCTGCCGGTATCCTCCTGTTTGGAAAGACAGCCTTAATGCATATGGAAGGTAACGACCAGGATTCATCGGATAATCTGGCCGAACATGTACAGTCCA
>JAAYIP010000171.1 GCA_012523435.1 Bacteroidales bacterium
ATGCCCGAAGCTCGTACTTCGGCCGAAAAACTTGAAATGCATGGCGAAGAAATCAACGTTCTGAACATCGAAAGACGAGTCAGGCAGGATTATGACGATAGAGAGTTCCTCCAGTCGGGCTCCGAAGGACGATCAGGCCGGGGTAGAGGCGCCGGTGATTTTATCACCCGATTGGCCAGAGGCCTTGTTAAAGCTGCCCTGATATTTACTAAAATCATCCTGGGTTTTGTCGCTCTAATTTTGCTGATAACCGGGATCACCATCCTAGTGGCACTCGTATCGGTTGTTTTTGGCGGACACGCCTGGTTCATCGATCAGCAGTTTGGATTCAGCGGTTATGCCTTGAACGAAATATTGGGATTCTTTGTCAATCCAGCTACCGCCACCCTCGCCGTTATTGCTATGTTCATTATCCTGCTGGTTCCACTGATCATCCTGATCATGGGGTTCTTGCGGCTGATTTTCAACATTCGTTTCCAGACGCGCACTATCGGATGGAGTGCCTTTGGAGTATGGGTTATCGCCCTCATCTTATTGATAGTCATGGGTACTCGCGAGACCATCCGCTTTGCTTCTGAGAGTCGGGTAGAAGAGGAGACGCCACTGGAAATACCTGTAGGGAAAACATTGAATATCACTACTTTTCCTTTCTCAGAGGATGCCCTTGATGAGGTTCCACACTTTAACTACCACAATGAATTCTGGATTTTGCGGGAGCAATCGGATTCTCTGAGCTTGCTAATTCGTCCCCGGGTTACGCTAAAGGCAAGCGTGGATACTACCACAAGTGTAGAAGTTATTCGTATTTCACGCGGAACAGATGCTTCGGCAGCACGACGGTATGCTCGTGAAATTGATTATAATTTCCAGTTAAGAGACACCTTGCTCGCATTGGATCCGGTTTTCCGGCTCGACCGGAGGTCGCGTTTCCAAGCCCAGGAGATCAGGGTGGTTGTCAAAGTACCGATTGGAACCACGGTGTATTTGGATTCGCAATTGAAAGAGCTTCTGTATGCCGTAAAGAATACTGAAGACACCTGGTCGTCGAATCTTGTTGGTCGAGAGTGGGTTATGACTCCTGATGGTCTCTCGCTGGTCTTGTCGAGGTAATCGCTATTTTTGGGGGCTATGGAGAACCGTTATTTGTACTCACGCCATCCCTTTGCTCAGCTTGTCCTGATCGCCGGTGTCACCATCATCTCGTTTATCGTGTTGATGGTGTTGGCCATAATGGTGGGAATGCTGTTTCTGGGAATGCCACTGGAGAGCTGGTTGTCGATTAGTATTGACAATCCGGAGAGTCTGCCGATTTTAAAATATATGCAGATCACCCAGTCGATCGGGTTGTTTGTGGCTCCACCGCTGATCATTGGTTGGCTCATGCTCCGAAGCCCCTCGCGCTATCTAAGTCTCGATAAGACTTTGTCTATCAAGTCGTTACTGTTAGTTATCGGAATACTGATTGCAGCCATCCCAATGAATAATCTCCTGATGCTTTGGAACCAGGAGCTGCGGTTGCCAAACTTTTTGGCGGGGGTGGAGGCCTGGATGCAACGAGCCGAGGAGAATGCTGCCCAAGTTACCACGGCCTTTCTTACCGTCAGCAGTTTTGGCGGATTTTTGGTTAATGTTCTGATGGTCGCGATTATCCCTGCCGTGGGCGAGGAGTTTTTTTTCCGGGGGATGATCCAAAAAACCCTCCACCGATGGTTCAAAAATCCTCATTGGGCTATCCTCGTCACCGCCATCATCTTTTCAGCTTTCCACCTTCAGTTTTACGGTTTTATTCCGCGCATGGTTTTAGGACTGCTGTTCGGTTACCTGTTGTATTGGTCTGGGAATCTTTGGTATCCCATCATAGGTCATCTGATCAATAACCTGATACCGGTTGTGTTAACCTTTTTCTTTCCCGAACAGTTTAATCCCGCCGATCTGGATCAGGTCAGTGCCGGTAATGGATTATGGCTCTGGGGAGTGGCCGGGACGCTTGCCGTTGTGTCTGGCTGTGTCTATTTTTATCGCTTACAATCAATTCGTCAATTATGAGAATAGCTGCTTCTTTTCTGCTCTTGATTTTGCTCACCTTAGGTTCTGCCAATGCTCAGCTGACCCAATCGAGTGATGTGTTAAAGCTGGGCGAAGATATGCCCGAGTTCACTATTTTGTCGCTCGAGGGTAAGGAGTTGAGTTCAGAAGAGTTATATGGTAAAGTGGTGCTAATCAACTTCTTTGCTACTTGGTGCCCGCCATGTAAACGGGAGTTGCCTGAGCTTGAAAAAGAGGTGTGGACGAAATACAAAGACCGTGAAGATTTTGTGTTGATGATTATTAGCCGGGAAGAGGTGAGCGGCAAGGTGCTGGAGTTTGTCAAGGAGAATAAGTACGCCATGCCGTTCTATCTGGATCCCAAGCGGGAGGTATATAATCTTTTTGCCACTAAGAATATCCCCAGGAATTATCTGTTTGATAAACAGGGCAGATTAATGCTCCATTCCATGGGATTTAAGCAGTCGGAGTTCGATACGATGGTTTCTGAGATAGAAGAGCTTTTGAAATAGATCTTTTTAGCTTTCGGTAGCCGGGTCTTCCCGGCTTTTTTTTTCACTAGAGCGAAGAACATAGACTACTCCGTAAGTAGCAGCCAAGACGCGACCCTCCTCTCCGTTTTCCTCCAGAAAGTAGGCCTCTACTTCGTCCCAGACTTTTTTGATCAGCTCGTCGATTTCCGTGCGCAGTTCCTGTAATTTCTGATTGGCTCTTTGGGCTGATTTTGAGGCAGTAATTTGGAAATAGTAACTATCCTTGAATTGGTCGTACCACACCTTTACCCGCGCAATATTGGGGTTCATCATGGGTACTCCGCCGGTTTTGAGCCTGGTATTTTCCCCTTCGATGATACGTTCGCCCCATTCGAGTATTTCCTGCTCGGTCCGGAGACTCGGATGCCGGTTCTCCTGGTCGGGGAGATGGTAGTGAATTCGTGCTTCCGCCGGGATCTCATCGCGCTGGATGGAGAGGTTGAGTACTTGGATGAAGTGAGATATATAGAGCCTGGTTTTTGCCAGGATGGGATGGAAATCCCGGTTGAGCCGGATCAGTTTATTCCGTTCCTGAGCCTGTTCGTGCTGCGCTCCCTCCAGTCGCTGGATCATGTTGCGGATTGGGTGGATATACTGAGGTGAGTAAGCTAAACGGTTTAAGGTAGTCGTTTCGGCCACATTTGCCGCGGCTCGTAGGGCTCGCATCCTGGCAGCATCCGTTGTTGGCAATCGACGATAAGGCATAGGCTAAATCCGGATCAAGTTAAGAAAAAAGAGCGACCCGCCTGGCAACTCCCCCCCGAATTGCTTATATTCGTTTTTTTAACACTAAATACTTTTACAGATGTTTAAAGCAGAACTTTACCGCAAAAGAAGAGCACAGCTCAGAAAAGATATCGGATCGGGGCTCATCTTGTTGCTTGGCAACGTAGAGGCATCATTCAATTATCCGGCTAATACTTATCATTTCAGACAGGATAGTTCTTTCCTCTATTTCTTTGGTTTAGATCTTCCTGGGCTTGCTGGCGTTTTGGATGCCGATACCGGTGAAGATTGGATCTTTGGGAATGATGTGGATATGGATGATATCATCTGGATGGGTGTTCTTCCGACCATCAAAGAGCTAGCCCAAAAAGTAGATGTTACCAAGACGGCTCCTTATGCCTCTCTTGATGGAGCCCTTGCTGATGCTCTGGCCAAAAACCGGGTTGTTCATTTTCTGCCGCCCTACCGCGGTGAGACCAGCCTGGAACTTGAGCGACTGTTAAAGATTCCGGCCTCCGGGTTGAAATCGGCCGCCTCCCTGCCCCTAATCAAAGCCATCGTCAAACAGCGGTCGGTCAAAGATCAGTATGAGATCGCCGAAATTGAGAAGGCTATTGATGCGGCTTACCTGATGCACACCACGGCCATGAAAATGGCCCAACCCGGCACCTGGGAACAGAAGATCGCTGGTACTATTGAAGGAATTGCGTTGGCAAATGGCGGGCCGGTTTCGTTCCCGATTATCCTGAGCATGAACGGGCAAACACTTCATAATCACGATCATAGCCAGATCCTGGAGAAGGGCCGGTTGATGGTTGTGGATGCTGGATGTGAAACGGGGTTGCATTATGCTTCTGATCTTACGCGCACAACGCCTGTTGGTGGAACTTTTACTGACCGTCAAAAGCCTGTTTATGAGGCAGTTCTGGCCGCTAACATGAAGGCGATTGAGGCTATTCGACCAGGGGTGACCTATCGGGAGGTTCATCTTTTGTCGGCGAGGGTTTTGGCCTCTGCCCTCAAAGAGATCGGTTTGATGAAGGGAGATATTGATGCAGCAGTTGAGGCCGGAGCTCATGCCCTTTTCTTCCCGCACGGACTGGGTCACATGATGGGCCTCGATGTTCATGATATGGAAAATCTTGGCCAGATATATGTTGGCTATGATGATGAGACTCGTCCATCGAAACAGTTTGGACTGGCTTCTTTGCGCATGGGGCGTCGCCTGGAGCCTGGGTTTGTAATCACTGTTGAGCCCGGATGTTATTTTATTCCGGCACTAATCGATCAATGGAAAGCCGAAGGGCTCCATCGCGATTTCATCAATTACGATGAGGTGGTGAAATACAAGGATTTCGGAGGCATCCGCATTGAAGATGATGTCCTGGTTACTGACACTGGCTATCGTGTTCTCGGTCGCCCGGTACCCAAAACAGTGAAGGACGTCGAAGAGATGGTCAGAAAAGGCTAATCTCTTTTCTTACGGTTTTAAATTAGCAGCCAGGAATTCCCGGTTGAGGCGAGCGATATGCGCCAGAGAGACATTTTTTGGGCATTCGACCTCGCAAGCTCCGGTGTTAGTGCAGTTGCCGAAGCCCAATTCATCCATTTTGGCAACCATTGCTTTGGCGCGCCGAACTGCTTCGGTTTTGCCCTGGGGCAGTACCGCAAGCTGGGAAACTTTCGATGCGACAAACAGCATGGCGGATGAGTTTTTACAGGTGGCCACGCAGGCTCCGCAACCGATGCAGGCGGCTGCATCCATTGCCTCATCAGCTTTTTCTTTAGCCACCAGGCTGGCATTGCCATCAGGGGCGCTGCCTGTGTTGATCGAGATAAAACCACCAGCCTGAAGGATTTTGTCGAAAGCGGTACGGTCCACCATCAGATCTTTGATGACCGGGAACCCACCGGCTCGCCATGGTTCAACGACAATGGTGTCACCGTCTTTGAATTTCCGCATGTGGAGCTGGCAGGTGGTGATATCCTCGTCTGGCCCATGCGCCCTGCCGTTGATAAAGAGGCCACAAGTGCCGCAAATTCCTTCGCGACAATCATGGTCAAATACCACGGGCTCTTGCCCCTCGCGGATCAGCTGCTCATTTAATACGTCAAGCATCTCCAGAAACGAGCTGTCGGGTGAAATATTTTTAATTGCGTAGGTCTCGAACCGGCCTTTGGCTTTGCGATTCTCCTGCCGCCATACTTTCAGTGTCAGATCCATGGTTCTATTCTTTGTAATTCCTGGTTTTTATTTCAATAAACTCATAATCAAGTGGTTCCTTGTAGAGCTTCGCCTCTTTCTGATCGCCTTGATACTCCCAAGCCGCCACGTATTTGAAATTTACATCATCGCGTAGAGCTTCGCCTTCTTCTGTTTGATACTCTTCCCGGAAATGGCCGCCACACGATTCTTCGCGATGGAGAGCATCTTTGGCCATCAACTCACCAAGGTCGAGAAAATCAGCCAATCGGCAGGCTTTTTCGAGCTCAACATTGAAGCCATCGGCTTTCCCGGGGATTCTTACTTCTTTCCAGAAAGCCTCCCGGACCTCCCGGATCATTCGGATACCTTCCTCAAGACCCTCTTTAGTACGGCCCATGCCCACATGGTTCCACATCACATGGCCCAAGTCTTTATGTAGCGAATCAACCGAGCGTTTACCTTTGATACTCATCAGTTTATTGATCCGACCTTGAACTTCCTCAATAGCTTTTGAGAATTCTGGATGGTTAGCGGGGTCCATACGAGCAACTCCAAGCTGGGTGGCGAGGTAGTTCTGTATCGTAAATGGCAGAACGAAGTATCCATCGGCTAATCCCTGCATCAAAGCGGATGCTCCCAATCGGTTAGCGCCATGATCTGAGAAGTTAGCTTCGCCGATGGCGAATAGACCTGGGATAGTGGTTTGTAGTTCATAATCAACCCACAAGCCACCCATGGTGTAGTGGATAGCTGGATAGATCATCATGGGTGTTTCGTAAGGATTTTCATCGACGATTTTCTCGTACATCTGGAAGAGGTTTCCGTACCGCTCTTCGATAACTTTTTTCCCGAGCCTCCCGATGGCCTCTTTAAAGTCGAGATAGACCGCCTGACCGGTTCCAACACCGTACCGGGCATCGCAGCGTTCCTTAGCCGCGCGCGAGGCCACATCCCGCGGTACTAAGTTTCCAAAGGCGGGATAGCGTCTTTCGAGGTAATAATCGCGCTTATCCTCCGGCAGATCGGTTGGTTTGAGTTTCCCTTCGCGAATGTTTTTAGCGTCATCGAGTTCTTTGGGGACCCAGATTCTGCCATCGTTACGAAGGCTTTCGCTCATCAGTGTTAGTTTACTCTGAAACTCGCCGTGGACCGGAATACAGGTTGGATGGATCTGGACAAAAGCGGGGTTGGCAAAGAGAGCTCCCTTTTTGTAAGCTTTCCATGCTGCGCTACCGTTTGATCCCATCGCCATGGTGGAGAGGAAATAGGTGTTTCCATATCCGCCTGTAGCCAAAACCACGGCATGACCGAAATGGGGTTCCAGAGCACCGGTTTCGAGGTTTCGGGTGATGATTCCCCGGGCAATCCCATCCACTATAACCAGTTCTAGCATCTCAGTGCGGTGATACATCTTCACGTTTCCCGCAGCAATTTGACGGTTCAGAGCGCCATAGGCGCCGAGTAAAAGCTGTTGACCTGTCTGTCCCCGGGCATAAAACGTCCGGGAAACTAGCGCGCCACCAAACGACCGGTTATGGAGCGTTCCGGCATAGTCGCGTGCAAAGGGAACTCCCTGACCGACACATTGATCGATAATTTTGTTGCTCACTTCGGCCAGCCGATACACATTTGCCTCACGAGCCCGGTAGTCGCCCCCTTTGATCGTATCATAGAAGAGCCGATAGACACTGTCGCCGTCATTCTGATAGTTCTTGGCTGCATTTATCCCGCCTTGAGCGGCAATGGAATGCGCCCGGCGGGGGCTATCCTGATAGCAGAAATTCTTCACCTTAAAACCCAGCTCTCCCAGCGAGGCCGCTGCCGAAGCACCAGCCAGCCCGGTGCCTACCACGATGATGTCAAACTTACGCTTGTTGGCTGGATTAACCAGGTTTTGGGTCGATTTGTAGGTTGACCATTTTTCAGCCAGCGGGCCGGAAGGAATTTTGGCATTGAGATTCATGACTTTCTCCAGTGTTTATTGTGGTAATGAGACAAAAGAACCAAACTGGTTTAAATTAGCGATGCAATGAAAACCCATATCGGAATGATGGCAAACCCGCCAGCCACAACCAGGGTGTAAATTAGGCCTATGGTATCTAACCGCTTGCGCCACTTGCTGTTACTCAATCCAAGGGTTTGGAAGGCCGACCAAAAGGCGTGTGTCAGATGGAAACCCAGCGCTATCGCACCGATGATGTACAGGATCACAATGTACCATTGTTGAAAAAAGGTGGTAACCAGCAGATAAGCATTTTCCATATTACCCATGGCGCCCTCCTCTAATAATTCGTGCCCGGTGAATTTCATCTTCCAGAAGAAATTCGAAATATGGATGGCCAGGAACACAAACACCAAAATCCCTAAAACAAACATGTTACGAGATGCCCAAGAGCTGGAGCCAGACAGCTTCTGCTGCTTATAACCAATGGGCCGCGCTCGCTGGTTCTGCCGGGTCAGTATAACCGCATAGATGATATGCAGAATAAACCCGATGGCTAAAACGGGCTCTACAACCTTGATAATCGGGTTAGTCCCCATAAAATGAGCAGCCTGATTAAATAGATGCCCTGATTGATCAAACAGTATCAGTGAATTGACCAGCAGATGGACCAGCAGAAAAGTGATCAGAAAGAATCCTGTTAAGCTCATCAGAAACTTCTTTCCGATGGATGAGTTCAGAAAGTTGGACATGGCTAATCGGTATTAGTCGGAATCAGATTGTGGGTTAAATTAGGGAATCGCCAAATATTTACCAACGACCTCCTGGAAACAATCCCTATTTTTGTTATTTCTTTATTGATATGCGAAAGAAAAGATGAAAGTTATGACTCAATGGGCTACGAATGGCCAGATTCCGGTAGCCTACCAGGTAAAAGGCTCCGGCATCCCGATGGTTCTTCTTCACGGATATCTCGAATCAAAAGAGATTTGGAAAGAGTTTACGCCTGCCTTAATTCTTGATAGTCAAGTATTTACTATAGACCTCCCGGGTCATGGTCAGACTCCGCCCACGGGGGATATTTCTACTATGGATCTCATGGGAGAGGCCGTTCTGGCGGTGCTTGATCATCATGGGATCGACCGGGCCGTTATGGTGGGACACTCCATGGGAGGATATGCAGCGTTGTCTATCCTGGAACACCACCCTGAGAGGATGCTTGGGTTGGTGCTGTTGCACAGTCATCCTTTCCCGGACAGTATGGAGGTGGTAAAGAAACGGAAACGGGAGATTGAAATCGTGGCTAAAGGGTATCAACATTTGTTGGTTGCCAACAATATTCCGAACATGTTTGCCGGGGAAACTCTGGAGCTTTTCACTCGTGAGTTGAAGAAGACTCAACGTATTGCTGGCCGGACAACACCCGAAGGGATTATCGCCGCCATCCGGGGATTGATGAGTCGGCCCGACCGGTCCCGGGTGTTAGCTGATTCTCCTGTTCCCTGCCTCAATATCATCGGGAAGCAGGATAAATACATAGATTTTGAACAAGTATCCCTGAAAACAGTCTTGCCGGCTGGATCGGAGAGGCTCATCCTGGAATATGCCGGTCACATGGGCTTTTTCGAAGAGAAAATAGAGGTTTACAAGGGGTTAATGGATTTCATTCGCCAGTTCTGACAGAACTAACGATCGTCGCTCTCTTTGCCAAAAAGCCATTGTCGGTCGCGCGGAATAGCTCTCTCCACCCATTTCTCCGGGATCACTTTCCAAGTAGATGCCGGCAAAGGATCAACCTCACCTTTAGATCGAAGCCAGGAAGCTAGCAGGCTCCGGAACTCGCTGTCGGAGGTCCAGACTACCCTGGATTCCATCTCCTCATGGCTAA
Source organism: Bacteroidales bacterium (assembly GCA_012523435.1). Taxonomy (GTDB): domain Bacteria; phylum Bacteroidota; class Bacteroidia; order Bacteroidales; family UBA12481; genus UBA12481. The sequence continues at coordinate 9,342 of JAAYIP010000171.1, forward strand.
GTCTGGCCCCCTGTTGAATATGACCGCCACCGCCACTCGCGCGATACGAGTTCATCGCCACACGATAGCGCTCAGTCGGGCGAAAGGGCCGACCATCTGACATTCGGTGAATTATGACCATAGAATCAGCGGGTGCCTGAAGATCAACGGAATATTCAATACCCATGGCTGAATCAAAATTGTAGGTGGCATTGATAAAGCTCCAGGAGCCACCAGAGCGCTTCCGAATCAGCAGCATAGGATCATCCTGACTATCCATATGGTTCATCCATAGAGAGTAAGAGTAGTTTAGGTACCCCAGGATCTCTTCACCGGTTAGTTCAACCAGGTATAACAGGTTTTCGTATCGGTAGAGCCTGAAAAGATCTTTTATTGCGATCGGTCCGGCTTCGAGGGATGCCTTGTAAGAGAGTGGGGCAGCAAAGGAGACCTCGGATCCGGTCAGCTCAAGTTGAGCCCGGTGAATCAGATCGGTGAAACCGGATGGCCCAAACCACGAGTCATCAGTGGTTACCCGTGAGGTGAGACGGGCAACCGGCTGTTCAACAAAAGCCTTGACAGAATCAATATATCCGGCAAAAAAACGCATGAACTCCTGATCCGGCTCCTGATTCGACATGCTTGCTAACTCACCGGAAATCAATATTTTCTGTTTGCTTGATCGCTCCGGGTGTTGAACGCTGATGGTGGCAACAGCAACAGCCTCAGCTCTGCTACCTCCTCCCAGCAGGAGTACAGAATCACCCGATGGACCGGCAACTTTCGTGTTCCAGCGACGATGATCATGACCGGTAAAGATGATGTCAAAGCCATCCACCTGCTCGGCGACTAGGCGGGAAGCGTTTTCATTCATAGGATCGGAAGCCGATTGTCCTCCGTATCCGGGATCGACACCCGCATGGAATAGTCCGATGATCAGATCAGGAGAGATTTTCTCCCTAACCTCCTCCAAGCATGTTTGGGCGGCGTCGATCATCCCGGTAAAATGCATGCCCGACCAGAGTACCGGCGGCAGCCAATCTGGAATTCGCGGGGTGACCAAGCCAATGACGGCAATGGTTAGGCCGGCTTTTTGGATGACTGTATAGGGCTGGAAATAGGATTTATTAGTTTGGTTATCAATGGCATTGGCTGCGAGCAGTGGGCAGTTGAGTTCTCCTGTCAGCTTATCGTACACGGGGTGGCCGGCTTCGATATCATGGTTGCCAACGGTGGCAGCGCTGTAATTCATGAAGTTCAGAATCCGTGCTGCAACATTCGGATGGTAGGTTTGCTCGAAATTAGAGAAGTAGGAGGCCGGGTCTCCCTGGATGAGATCTCCGTTATCGAGGAGAATAACTCGATCACCTAGGTTTGCAATTTCTTGTTTTACAAATGATTGCACATGAGCCAGTGAGCCTGTTGCCAGGTCTTCGTCGAACCAGTTAATTGGGAAATAGGCCCCATGAACATCGGTTGTGACAATGATTTTAAGGAGGGGTTGTGGTTGGGCGATGGTGGTCGGGGTGAGCCAAAGGCACCCTAGAAAAGCAAGAAAGATGGTTTTTTTCATTAGTATTCCCGAAGTAGCGCTTGTTTTATTTAAGAATCTCTATTGCTTTCAGGAGGGTATTATCGAGCTCCTGGATAATTGTGTAAAATCCTTCATTATCAAGGATATTACGTGTAATGTAAGCTTTAAGCTGAGTCCGGAAAATAGGGGAAGTAGTTCGCCAGGCTGATGCGTTTGTGGGGATATTTTGTGATTGAAGGTATTTTCTAAATTTTTCAAGGATACTAATGGCATCAAGATAGTCGGCCAGGTCGGTTGGGGTTGGGAATGTGGAGAGTTCCTCACGGTGTTGGTCGGCGTAGGTTAATCCGAACTGGTACACATGATTTCCATAAGTAACCTGGCGGTAGAGTGGAGTTAATCCGGAGGTATCGATGGGGACGAAATAGTCGGGCATAATTCCGCCACCGCCATAAACGGTTCGACCTTCGGGGGTGGTAAACCGGAGGGAGTCGTTAAAATGGATACTGTCTTTTTGGATGAGCTCACCCTTGCTATATCGTTGGATGACTTCATGATAGTAGTCATCCAGTCCGTTTTCGTATGATTTTTGGATGGATCGGCCGGTTGGGGTATAGTAGCGAGCGGTTGTGAGCCGGAGTGCTGATCCATCGTTAAGGAGGGCTTGTTCCTGCACCAGTCCTTTTCCGAATGAGCGTCGTCCGATGATCCAGCCGCGGTCGTTATCCTGGATGGCTCCAGCGACAATTTCAGCGGCAGAAGCTGACTCTTCATCGATCAGGATAGCCAGTTTGAGATTGGATGCCGGTCCGGTTCGGGAGCTGCGGTACTCTTGTCTTTTTCTTGCTCTGCCTTCGGTGTACACGATAAGGCTTCCTTTTTCGAGGAACTCTTCGGAGATACGAATGGCCGGTTCCATCATTCCTCCACCGTTGCCCCTAAGATCAAGGATAAGGCTGTGGCACTTCTCTTTCCTGAGCTTAGCCAGTGCTTCCTGAAACTCCGGGTACGTTGTTTTAGCGAATGTAGAAATTTTGATGAAGCCGATGCCTGGGGCGGCCATGTAGGCAACATCCACGCTATTTTTGGGGATGACTCCTCTCGTGATGGTGAACTCAAGCTCTTCTTGTCGGATAGGGCGATAGATGCCCAGGTTGACTTTCGAACCTCGTGGTCCGCGAATTTTTTCAACAATGGTATCCTGATCCATATTAACCCCAGCCACCAGAATACTATCCACCCGCAGGATTCTATCGCCAGGGAGCAGCCCTGCTTTTTCAGACGGTCCACCCTCGGTAGTTTGAAGCACCAGAATGGTGTCGTTTTGCATGGTAAATTCAATCCCTATGCCATCGAAATTTCCCCGCATCACTTCGGTGACGGCTGGGAGGTCGGTAACGGGAATATAGATGCTGTGGGGGTCAAGTTTTTTGAGCAGTTGGGGAATGATCTCTTCGGTGAGGCTATTTCGGTTGACCGAATCGACATAGTTCTGCTCGACGAAATTCAGGATGGCGCTAATCTTGTCATTCTGGGCGAAGACTTTCAGCGGTAGCGGTCTGGTGGTATTGTTTTGCAGAAAATTGGCCAACAGCATCCCGATCACTAGGAAGAGTGCAAGAAGCAAGGGCATCCAGATCGTGATGCGGTTTTTTTTATCCGGCATGATGTGTTTAGATTTTTGTTAATCCACAGGTAGGCAAAGAGTTTCGATGCCTGCCCGCTTGAGGAGGTCGATGCCATCGGATAGTCGGTAGTTCTCTCCATACACAACCCGTTTGATTCCGGCCTGGATGATCAGTTTAGCACATTCCAGGCAGGGAGAGGCCGTGATATAGAGAGTGGCGCCGTCAGAATTATTGCTGCTACGTGCCACTTTGGTGATCGCATTTGCCTCTGCATGAAGAACATAAGCTTTTGAGTTCCCCTCCTCGTCTTCGCAATTATTTTCAAAACCTGTGGGGGTTCCATTATACCCATCGGAGATGATCATACGGTCTTTCACCAAGAGGGCCCCAACCTTTCGGCGGGTACAATAGGAATTTTCAGCCCAGATTCGTGCCATTCGGAGGTAGCGGCGATCCACCAGCTCCTGTTTGTCGGGGTTTGTCATGATAATCTTAGATCAGAGGGTCACAGATGGTCAGAGCTTACTTCTTTTTATCTCCTGTCTCTTTTTTTCTTGGGCGTAAAACGCCATAAGATTTCATGAACAGTTTTCCGCGTCGGGTTTTTTTGTCTCCTTTTCCCATAATGTATTGAATTATAGTTATTTGATTGTATCGGCTATTCCTCCTTCGGTAAGGGGTTTCAGCCTGGCTCCGATCTGCGGTGCGCCAACTTAGTGTACCCAGAGCCGGGGTCGAACCGGCACGAACTTGCGTTCACTGGTGTTTGAGACCAGCGCGTCTACCAATTCCGCCATCTGGGCGAGGTGAATTCAATAGCGGGGCGAAGTTACGCAATCACAGGATAAAAAAAAAGAGCCCCAAAACGGGGCTCTTTTTTTCGGTTCGCAAGTGACGTTATTATCTGATTAATTTGATAACCTGGTTGTTAACTTTTAGGAAGTAAATGCCTTTAGCAAAGTCGCTCAAGTCGATAGGTTCATTGAAGCTCAGTTGCGACTTAACGACCCGGTAGTACACCTGGCGGCCTTGGATGTCCATGACTGAGATATGCAGATCGGTTGGGATCTGATTATCAACTTTCAGGTTGAACAGTCCATTATCTGATGGGTTCGGGTACACGGTGATGCCCGTCTGGATATCGTTGGGGTCAATGCCCATGCTGATTCCATTATTATACACATCATCTAAGTTATTGTAGAAGGTTGTCCGATACACACGGTTTGCTCCGCTGGACGGAAACTCTGAGGTGTCCCAATTGCCGTTGATCCGGTATTTGTATTCAATTTTGTCAAAGATTGGAAATCCGGATACGGTTAGCGTATAAATTCCATCTCCGTCGGTATCCTCCATGTGGGCTGAACCATTCCATTCGTTGAAGGTACCGGCAATATCCAGGAAATCAGTGCCCGGAATAAAATAGCCGTTCGTGATGGGCAGTGTCATATCCACGTTGAAGGTAATATCAGCTTCGCTCGGGGCTCCTGTGTTGTTCAGGTTCAACCTGATCATGGAGCAGTCCTCATTGATGTACCAGGTGTTATCGTCGTTCAGGCAATAAACTGTTTTCCCGGGAGCATAGCGGTGGCTCATATCTGAACCGATGGTAAAACGGTAAACGCTATTATCCGGATCATCTACCCCGCCTCCATGAAACACCTGAATAGCAGCAATATAGGTCCCTGGCTCCAGGAATTCCGATTCACCATCTTTCATCCATTCCAGGGTTACCCAATTGTTGATCATGCTCTCTTCTACTTCGGTAAATTCGGAGGTCATCAAATCCACCCAAACTGCGTCTGTTGAATTCCATTTGTAAAGCCAGTATTGGAAGTTATATCCTACCTGAGTACTTGCTTGAGGGGCTTGAGCTCTTTGCATGATAGCGCACGACATGGAATTGACTTCACACGTCTCGTTGATATCATAAACAATGCCTATCCAGTCGCCATCGTTGTTCCCGTGACCGGCGGTGCTGGAGTGCGATTCCCACTCCCAGTCGCAGATAGAGTAAACGCTATCGGTAACATAATAGGTGTCGGAATAGACATTATTTTCAGGAATTGCGTCAATTTCATCCTGCTTGGCTGTCAACACCATTTTATAGTCGCCGTAACCATCCGGATTGAATGGGGTGGCGACATCAAAGGTGTCGCGCGAAAGCATCCATATGTCGCGCATATCGGAGTTTTCATTATAAACGGAAGTTCCGTTTTTGAATACTTCCGCATTCAGATGGCAATTGGTTTGATCCTGTATCCCGCTGTTGATCAGAGCTCCGGCGAACGTATAACCACCGAAATCATTTGAGCCGGTCTGAGAAAAGGGAACCATATAAAAGAATCCCTCGTCATTATCCTGATCAGAATAATCGGTCATATACAGCCATGATTTTTCAAGCTTAATTTCATTCTGATAGCCTTCTGACAGCTCAAAGTCGTCGATACACCAATAATAGTGGCTGTTATCATTCCACTGGAAGCGAATCCAGACAACAGGTTGACCAGCTGCTATGTCAGAGATATTCATCTCCACAATTGGGTAGATACAATGAATGTTTGTATCGGTCTCAAATCGGGAGTCGATGGTTGACCAGCGTAGACCTTCGTCAATGCTGATCATGACTTTCACATTGGGAGCACCGCAGCAGGCGCGGAAGTTCTGACGGTATTTCATAATGACCGATGAGCGGTCGGAGCAATCGATCGGTGGAAACTGGAACCAAGCGGTGCCACCCACCTGTGTGAACACATTATCCCGATAGTTGTATTCATCCATCGGTAACACAAAGAATCCGTCTTCCGGAGTTTTGGAATAGATGTGGCCGGGCTCAAAGGTGTAGCGGCCTTTGATACTGTCATTTCTCCAAACCCAGAAGAATCCATTATCACTCTCGTCTGTGACAATATACCCTTCGGGCAGAGTCCAGCCTTTGGGATCATCCGGATTTGCAAAGTCGAAAGTCTCTAAAAAGAATACATCGCCCTCTGCTTTCAATTGGGAATGATCCTGGATTGGTAACACACTCACTTCCTTGCTATAAGGAACATGATGATTGCTGGTCTGCAACTTCTGACCATAGGAGATGGTGAAGATCAACAATGAAGCGATAATTAGTGTAAATTATTTCATAAGCGTTTGTTTTAACGGAGTTTTCGAACCGTTAATGTAAGCCATTTGTTGTTAATGTCAAAGCAAACGCTAAAAAATTGCGCACGAATGCGTATTTTTTTTGAATATCCGTGTAATAGGGGTGTCCGGTATCGTTGCAGGATTGGAAAAAGTCAAGTGGAGCGGGCCTGTTCTTTCATCTTCTGGATGAACTCTTTCTTTTTTCGTTCACTCACATCAACCTGGGATCCATCGTCAAACACGATGTATCCACCGCGACCGGAGATGTATTTTTTCACAAAGTTGAGGTTCACCAGATGCTTGCTGTGAACGCGAACAAAGGAGAGGTCGGACAGTAACTTCTCAAAATTGTTAAGAGTTTTGGAGGTGACGATCCGTTGGCCGGTTTTGATATAGAAGACCGTATAACTGCCATTGGCCTCACAACGAACGATATCGGAGATCTTGTAAACTTCAAATCCGTCCATAGAAGAGAGTATAATCCGCTCGTTCCGGTTATCCATGCTCTCTTTAAAAACAGATACGCGTGTAGATATTTTGGTATCCTTCCGAATCTTCTGGTATCGTTCAACTGCCTGCTGTAACTTTTCAGCCGAGATCGGCTTGAGCAAATAGTCGAGCGCCGAAAATTCAAAAGCTTTCAGCGCATATTGATCGTAAGCCGTGGTAAAAATCACTTCGAAGTCGTTCGATACTACCTCATCGAGAATTTCAAATCCCTGGCCGTCAGGTAGGGCAATATCCAGAAACAGTAGTTCCGGCTTGACTGAATTGATAAGTTCAATGGCTGATTCAACGGTTTGTGCTGATCCAACTATTTGTATATCAGGACAGTACTTTTGGATGAGAATAGACAGAGCTTCCAGACTGTTTTCTTCATCATCGACTATAACTGCTTGAACCTTAGCTTCCATAATTTCCTCCCTTATGTATTCGGATAAATTTAATGATTTTCCTTAGAAGGAAGTGATCTGACAGAAAAAGGAGTGTTATTTGAGCGGTTTTGACCAGAGTTCACGAATGGTGCTCGCAATGCTTTCCGGGTCATAACCACACTCTTTATATAGCTGTCTTTGTGTGCCATGCTCAATGAACCGGTCGGGGATACCAAGCATTCGGATTTCGCTCTGATAGCCTTTCATTGTGCGATACTCAGCGATGGCGCTTCCAAAGCCGCCGATGACAGATCCGTCTTCGATGGTGATAATGTGGCTGTAAGTTTGGAAGATTTCATCCAATAGCTTTTCATCGAGTGGTTTGACAAATCGCAAGTCATAGTGTGCTGGTTTGATCGTTTCGTCATCCAGTAGTTTGATTGCTTTCGGCACAAAATTACCCGGATGGCCGATAGACAGGATGGCCACTTTAGAGCCTGCGATGATAAGGCGACCTTTTCCGATGGGGATTTCCCGGAATGGGGTTTGCCATTCGGGCATAACGCCTTGACCTCTCGGGTACCGGATAACGAATGGCCCCTGGTTTTGGAGTTGTGCGGTGTACATGAGGTTTCGCAGCTCCTCTTCGTTCATGGGCGAAGCAACAATCAGGTTAGGGATGATCCGCATATAGGCCAGATCGAATGATCCGTGGTGGGTTGGGCCATCTGCTCCGACGAGGCCTCCCCGATCCAGGCAGAAGACTACGTGAAGATTCTGCAGGGCTACGTCGTGGATCACCTGATCATACGCTCGCTGCATGAATGTTGAATAGATATTGCAGAAGGGAATCAAGCCCTGCGTGGCCAGCCCAGCGGAGAATGTTACGGCATGTTGCTCAGCGATTCCAACGTCAAAGGTGCGGTCGGGGAGCTGTTCCATCATGATGTTAAGCGATGATCCTGAGGGCATTGCCGGGGTTACTCCCATGATTTTTTCATTCAACCGGGCCAATTCAAGCAGGGTATGGCCAAACACATCTTGGTATTTAGGTGGGATGCCTGGCGGGTCTATTTCGGTCAGTTCGCCAGTAATTTTGTTGAACTTTCCTGGTGCGTGCCATTGGGTTTGATGCTGCTCGGCCAAGGGAAAGCCTTTTCCTTTTTTTGTCAGTACATGCAGCAATTTAGGGCCTTTAAATTTTTTCATATCCCTCAGGACTTTCACCAGATGCATCACGTTGTACCCATCCACGGGTCCGAAATACCTGAAACCGAGTGATTCAAACAGGTTACTCTGTTTAAGGAGCATATGTTTGATGGCGTTTTCTAGTGTTTGGGCCATTCGACGGGCATCGGGGCCGATTTTGCTCAGGAGGCCAAGCATTTTCCAGGTATCCTCCTTGAACCGGTTCCACGATCGTGAGGTTGACATATCCATCAAGTAACGATTGAGTGCACCCCGGTTTGGATCGATGGCCATGTTATTATCGTTGAGGATAACCAGGAGGTTTGACTTTTCGCTGCCGGCGTTGTTGAGGCCTTCGAATGCCATTCCTCCGGTCAATGCTCCATCGCCGATGATGGCAATGGTTTGGCGTTTGGTTTCGCCTTTACGCTCTGCTGCCACAGCCATTCCGAGCGCGGCAGAGATGGAAGTAGAGGAGTGGCCGGTTCCAAAAGCGTCATATTCACTTTCTGTCATTTTGGGAAAACCGCTGATTCCCTTGTATTTACGATTAGTGTGGAAGGCATCCCTCCGGCCTGTCAGAATTTTGTGGCCATAGGCTTGGTGTCCAACGTCCCAGATGAGTTGGTCATAAGGCGTATCAAAGACATAATGAAGAGCGACCGTCAATTCCACAACGCCAAGGCTAGCTCCGAAATGCCCCGGATTACAGGACACTTCTTCGATGATGAACTGCCTGAGTTCATCGCAAAGTTCTGGGAGCTGCTCTTCGCTGAGCTTTTTAAGGTCGGCGGGGCTGTTTATGCTATTGAGCAGAATATACTGATTTTCATCGGGGACTTCGGGTTTCGCCATGATGATTAAATGGTCATAATGTCTTTTTCTTTAAGTACCAGCTTTTCATCCACGAGGGTGATATGCTTGTCGGTCATTTCCTGAACCAGTTTTTCGGCATCTTTTTCCTCATCTTCGGCCAATCCTTCCTTGATGAGTTTTTTCAGTTGATCATTGGCATCCCGGCGGATATTCCGAATCCCGACACGGGCGGTTTCGCCTTCGGATTTAACTTTTTTGACCAGTTCGCGCCGTCGTTCTTCGGTGAGGATGGGGATATTGATGCGGATAATTTCTCCGTTGTTCATGGGTGTCAGTCCCATATTGGCAGCCAGAATCGCTTTCTCGATCGGGTCGATCATGTTTTTCTCCCAGGGTTGGATCGCAAGGGTTCGCGGATCTGGAGTGTTGATATTAGAGATCTGGCTAAGTGGTGTAGGAGTGCCGTAATAATTGACCACAATACCATCGAGCATGTGTGCGTTGGCTCTGCCGGTGCGTATCTTGCTCAGTTCGCTATCGAGAAACTTGAGAGTCTTCTGCATTTTATCCTCGGTGTCCATGAGGATTAGATCAACATCTTCATTCATATTGTTTAACGGTTAAGTCTGATGGATTGTAAAAATATCTATTTCCTGATGATCGTCCCAATTTTTTCGCCCTGAACCAGGCGACGAAGATTTCCTGGAGTGTTCATGTCGAACACGATGATAGGCAGATTATTCTCCCGGCAGAGGGTGAAGGCTGTCTGATCCATGATTTTAAGATTTTTGTCGATCGCCTCATCGAAAGTCAGCTGATCATAGCGGGTAGCGGAAGGATTTTTTTCGGGATCGCTGGTATAGACTCCATCTACGCGGGTGCCTTTGAGCAGTACTTCCGCGCTGGTTTCGACAGCACGGAGGGCTGCAGTGGTATCGGTAGTAAAAAAAGGGTTTCCGGTGCCCCCGGAGAAAATACATATCTCTTTGTTTATCAGGGATTTGACTACAAGATCGCGATTCCAGAATTCGGCAGCGGGTTCCATGCGGATGGAGGTGAACAGCCGGGCGGGGATTCCCTTGGTGTGGAGGGCTGATTGGAGGGCGAGGCCATTGATTGCGGTGGCAAGCATTCCCATATAGTCGCCCTTCACCCGGTCAAATCCTCCGGCCATACCGGTAACGCCCCGGAAGATATTTCCACCGCCGATGACAACACCGGTTTCGATCCCGAGGTGGTGTAACCGGGCTACTTCATCGGCAAATTGTTCCAGTGGGACGGGGTCGATTCCGTGGGAGGAGGTGCCGGCGAGCGACTCGCCCGACAGTTTAAGCAAGATACGTTGGTAGGCGGCCATGGTTGAGGTGTTAGTGACCCGAAAGATAAAAAAAATCCCGGTGGTTACCGGGATTTGAGTGATGCCAATGAAGGCGGAAGTTTATACGTTAAGGGTATATCTTATAAAGTCAAGAACTTTCAACTCTTTATCGTGTTGTGCCATGTATTCAGCCACGGTGACCTTATGGTCGCTGATGAATTCCTGGCTGACCAAGGTATTTTCTTTAAAGAATTTGTTCAGTTTACCTTCGGCGATTTTATCGAGGATAGCTTCGGGTTTTCCTTCTTCTTTAGCTTGAGCACGGCCGATCTCCAATTCTTTTTCGATGACTTCTTTTGGTACCCGGTCTTTGTCAACAGAGACGGGCGCCATAGCGGCTACCTGCATGGAGATGTTTTTAGGTACTTGCGGATCCTCGACGGCTTTGTTAAAGCTGACGATAGTAGCGAGGCGGTTACCTGGGTGGATATAGGAGACCACCTGGGGAGCCTCGAGTTTCTGGTAAATCGACAGGTCGATTTTTTCACCGATAACACCGGTCATGTTGGTTATTTCGCTCTCGATGGTATGTCCTTCGACGGTTAGATTTTTCAGTTCTTCGAGCGAGTTTGGTTTCTGAGCAAGAGCTGCATCGGCAAAGAGGTGGGCTTTCTTAACGAAATCTTCGTTTTTGGCCACGAAATCGGTTTCGCAGTTCAGCACTACGAGGACGCCGAAGGTATGATCATCGTTCACTTTAGCGATGACGGCACCTTCGGTAGCTTCCCGATCGGCGCGTTTGCTGGCAATTTTCTGTCCTTTTTTCCGGAGGATATCAATAGCCTGATCGAAATCACCGTTGGTTTCGGTCAGGGCCTGTTTACAGTCCATCATTCCAGCGCCGGTCATTTGGCGCAGTTTGGCTACATCAGCCGCTTTAATTTCAGCCATGTTGTTTACAATTTTCGGTTATTCAGAATCTAATTCATTGCCCTGTCCTGCTTCTTCGACATTTGCTTCGCGTCTGCGGATGGGTTTTCTTTCACGACGGCGGGAAGTACTCTCTTCGATTACTTCCTCGCTTTTTGGTTTTGCAGAGGCTTCTTTTTCCTTTTCTGATTTCCGCTCATTAAGCCCCTCTTCGATGGCTTTACACATGATGTCGGTTATCAGATAGATGGATTTGGAGGCATCATCATTAGCCGGGATGACGAAATCGATCATCTCGGGATCTGAGTTGGTGTCAACCATTCCGAATACCGGGATGTTGAGTTTGCGGGCTTCATTCACGGCGATATGCTCTTTGCACACATCGATCACGAACAGAGCTGCTGGCAGGCGAGTCAGATCTTTGATGGAGCCGAGGAGTTTTTCCAGCTTGGCTCTCTGCCTGGAGACCTGGAGGCGCTCACGTTTCGACATATGATCAAAGGTGCCGTCGGTCGACATTTTGTCGATCGAGTTCATCTTTTTGACGGCTTTTCTGACCGTAGGGAAGTTGGTGAGCATTCCCCCCGACCACCGTTCGGTGACAAAAGGCATTCCGGTTTGCTGCACCCGTTCAGCCACAATCTCTTTGGCCTGTTTTTTTGTGGCGACAAAGAGGACTTTACGGCCCGACCGGGCGATACGTTTCATGGCTTCGGCCGCTTCGTCAATCTTGACAGCGGTTTTGTGGAGGTCGATGATATGGATCCCATTCTTCTCCATGAAGATATAGGGGGCCATGTTCGGGTTCCACTTACGTTTCAGATGACCGAAATGTACTCCGGCATCAAGTAATTCCTGGAAATTTGTTCTTGGCATTTTTATAATCTTAGTTTACCTTCTGATTTAGCAACCTTCCGGTAGTTCCGTCATCCGGAAGTCCGGCAAGTTTAGATACTAAACTAAACTCTCTACTAACCGATCCTTAACGTTTCGAGAACTGGAAGCGTCTGCGGGCTCCTGGGCGACCTGGTTTCTTCCTCTCAACCACTCTTGGGTCACGGGTAAGAAAACCGTTGGCGCGCAGCACCTTTTTGCATTCCGGATCGATCTCAACCAGCGCGCGGGCAATGGCAAGCCTCAAAGCTTCGGCCTGGCCTCTGGTTCCACCACCATCTAAATTGGCACGGATGTCATATTTGTCAATTACTTCAAGAACAGTAAGTGGTTGTTTGACAATGTGCTGAAGCTGGAAGAGCGGAAAATATTCGGATAGTTCTTTCTTGTTGACCGTTATCTGTCCTTTTCCTTCGTTGACAAAGACGCGGGCTACTGCAGCCTTTCTCCGGCCAATGGTATTGATCAGTTCCATGAATCTTATTTGAGACTATTAAGTTCGATATCTTTTGGTTTCTGTGCTTCGTGCGGATGTTCGTTACCAACATAAACATGCAGGTTTTTGAAGATCTGACGACCCAGTCGGTTTTTTGGAAGCATGCCTTTAACAGCGTGCTCTACCAGCCTCTCCGGGAATTTTGTAAGCATCTGGGCTGGCGTAGTCAAACGCTGCCCACCAGGGTATCCACTGTGCGAAAAATGAACGCGATCTGTCATCTTGCTGCCCGTCAACTTCACTTTTTCAGCATTGATGATAATCACATGATCCCCGCAATCAACGTGAGGAGTGAAACTGGCTTTGTGCTTGCCGCGGAGGATTTTGGCCACTTCTGAGGAGAGGCGACCTAATACCTTGTTGTTGGCATCAATAACCACCCAGTCTTTTACGACCGTCTCTTTGTTGGCAGATATGGTCTTGTAACTTAACGTATTCACTGTAATCCGTACTTTAAAATAGTTCAACAGATAACCCGGTTTCCGGTAAAACCCCGGACGAACGGGAGTGCAAAAATACATATATTTTTCAACCCGCCAACTTTCTTAACTACAAATTTGTTGAAAACCTGCACCCTTAATCCCTGATGGGCAGCAGAAAACAATTTTATCAACAGTAGAGTGCTTTCTCAATCTGCCTCGTCAGTCGTAAAGCCTGGAAGCTCTCCTCCAGCCCGGAGTGAACCTCCTGCCCCTGCTGAAGTGAGTGAATCAGACGAAGGCATTGATTTGCGGCAATCCGCTCCGGCAAAGTATCCTCTTTTGTGTCACCAGATGGATCAGGTGGCCAGAGAGTGGCTTCCTCGCGGTGCCAACGTTCATCATGCCGGATATAACGGGTAAAGCGGCTGGTGTTATTTAGCAAGTCTAACAATATCACGCCATTGTGTTGCCTGACGAAGAACTGTCGAGTCGGTGGGGCCTCATCAGTATTAATGATCAGATTGATAACCAATCCGTTAAAAAACTCGATTCTGGCATCAATCTGGCTGAGCAAGGAGCCTCCATACCAGGTGGCATGTGGCCTCACCTTTTTAACGGTGCTACCAACCAGCCCAATGGCTAGATCGAGATCAGCAAAGACAGCGAGAACGGCTTCCCGCTCCGGGTTGGCGGAAGATAGTAAACCGGGCTGATGAATGATCTGGATGTGTTGCGGATGGTCCAGATAAGAACGAATACTCCGGTAAACCGGCAAATGCCGCTCAGAATAACCGGCTTGGATCTGCACCCGCGCCTCCCTTGCCAGATCAAGCAAACATTGAGCCTCGTCAATAAAATCAGATACGGGAAAGCCCAGCGATACATGACGGGATTTGCGAATCACCCGTGAAATATCAGCAAAACCTCCATCAAGATTTTCCGGAATCCAGACCAGATCCGACGCATCAATCAGGCGATCTGTCTCCCGCTGATCCGATACCAACGGATTAACCCACCCAGCGATATGGCAACCCATTGCCTCCAGATCACCCGAAAGCATCGTCGACCATTTTTGGTCAGCTGCCAATATCCCTACCGTTTTCATCGTTAATCATCACAAAGTAACCTTATTTCCAGGGCGATTCCGCGGTTCTGCCCGACTATTTATCAAATGATACCTGTGGAAAACCTACATTTGTGTAACCAATAACCGGGTAATGATCCGATCCGACCTCAGTAAAGATCAGATATTTAGGGGGTTATATCTGCTTGCACTATTCGTGCTGTTGGTATGCCTGCCGTTATCAAAATATGTCGCCAGCGCTGCCCAGCTCTTCCTGGCTATTGTCTGGCTGGCAGAGGGAAAGTTCGTCACTAAATGGCAACGCTTTCGCCAACGGCCAGCCATCGCGGTTTTTATGCTGCTCTACCTGGTGCACCTTGTCGGCCTGGCTTGGACAGCCGACCTGTCGACCGGCCTTCACGATCTGAAGATTAAGCTCCCCCTGCTGGGGCTCCCGCTAATCTTAGGAACTATAGATCCTTTGAATCACCGGGAGCTGAAGATGGTCCTGGGCGGGTTTGTGGTGGGAGTGTTGGTCGGAAGTTTGATATCGCTCAGTATTATATTGGGGATCAGTCATGTAGAGTATCTCGACGACAGGCAATCCAGTCTCTTTATCTCTCACATTCGGTTTGCGCTGATGATCAACCTGGCCATCTTCATCCTGGCTTGGTATGCTGCCAAACCGGGGCTCCGGATTTGGCATCGGATCCTGCTGATAGCTACCGGGCTCTATCTGGTGGGTTTTCTGTTCATCTTCAAATCCCTGACGGGAGTTGTGGTGGTGATCATAGGAGGATTGATTGTGGGCCTCTTTTACGGGCTTCGATCCCGGGAGTTGTTGGTGCGTTGGTTTGTTATTGTTAGTGCTGCCACGCTGCCACTTTTTACGGTCCTTTACCTTACCAATCAAGTTGATCGCTTCTACACGGTCAGGGAGAGCAGGGAACAGCTTGATAATAAGACTATCAGGGGAAATTCTTATTATCACGATTTGCAGAACAGCGAGAGAGAGAACGGCTATTTTGTCTGGCAATACCTTTGTGAGCCAGAGTTAGCCGAAGCTTGGTCGGTGGTGAGTGAGCTACCCTATGATGGGCGCGACCTGAAAGGCCAGGAGTTGAAATACACGCTAATCCGGTACCTCACCTCCTTGGGATTGCGGAAGGATGCCCACGGGGTGTCGCAGCTGACGGAGGAGGATATCCGGTTGATAGAAAAAGGTTTTGCTAGTTCCATTTATCGGGAGCCAGGTCGGTTCCGAATCAAGATTTACGAGTTAATCTGGGAGCTCGACCACTACCGGAAGGGTGGGAATCCGGGTGGTCATTCGGTGACGCAGCGTTTGGAGTTTCTCAGAACAGGTTGGGCGATATTCGCTGAGCAGCCGGTTGTTGGAGTGGGAACGGGCGATGTGTCGGCCGCCTTTGCATCGAAGTATGAGGAGTTGGATTCGATGTTGCCGCCGCAATATCGCTTGCGTGCGCACAACCAGTTCCTCACTTTTGGCATTGCCGTGGGGCTGGTGGGTGGGCTACTGAGCCTGATAGCACTCTTTATGCCGATTTTTATCGAAAAGAAGCATCGCTCTTACCTGGCACTCATGTTTCTGTTGATCTCGCTGCTATCGATGCTCAACGAAGATACCCTGGAAACCCAGGCGGGAGTGGCTTTTTTTGCTGTATTTTACGCTCTTTTCGTATTTTGTAATATTAAGACTCATGAAAAACCACGATCACGAGCTACTCTCCAGGGCGATTCAGCTGGCCCGCGAGAATGTTAAGGAAGGCGGTGGACCTTTTGGTGCCTTGATTACCCTGGATGGAAAGATCATCGCGGAATCAGCCAACCAGGTTATCCAAAATAACGATCCAACGGCACACGCGGAGGTAGAGACTATCCGCCGTGCTTCCAAGGTGCTCAACACGTTTGACCTGACCGGCTGTACGCTATACACCTCCTGCGAACCTTGTCCGATGTGCCTTGGGGCTGTGTACTGGTCGCGGATCAGCCGTGTCGTTTACGCCTCCAATCGAGAGGATGCTGCCCGCGCGGGATTCCGTGATGCCGAGTTGTATCAGGAAATCATCCTCGATCCGGATAAACGGTCGATCCCGTTTGTCAATCTTGGGCTGCCTGATGCTGGCTCCGAATTTGAGGCCTGGGATCAATCTGAAATCCGCAAAGATTATTAACCGTTACAGGGTGAATCAGAAGTAATCAGCCAGTTGTCTCAAACTGGTTTGTTATTAGCCAAATATTTGCTATTTTAGTTCGCAGTAATAGCAAGTTTGACTTAAGCAGATTAGAGACAACGATCAAGAATTTATCAATTTTCGCATCTTTTGATGCTTTGAAGGACAATGAATTTCGCTAGAAAACTACTTCAATCGAGCTAGGACCTCAAGGCAGGCTTGGCCTCACGGAGGTGCCCAGTGAACATCCTACCCTGCTTTAATTCATTTATTATGAGGTCATTTTTGTTTTTGTTGTTACTATTATTGGGTGCTTGTTCGTCCGATCTGATTATTATGGAGGAGCACGAACCAGTACCTGTGATATGGGCAATCCTTGATCCATATGACTCAGTTCAGTATGTAAGAGTTCAACGGACATTCCTGATCAGGGAGAAGGAGGACTGGGAAACATTGAACAGAGACTCTCTCGAGTTTAACGACGTAGAGGTGTTTCTTTACGGAAGCATAGATGGGCAAATAAAATGGAGGGAGCAATTCATTAAAACAACCAGGTCGAAAGAGGACGGATTCTTCCCTTCCGGTGATTACCAGGTTTTTATGATTGACCATCCATTGCCGATAGAAGTAACACACGCAAGGGAATTTTTTGGAGGCGTTCCGGATATTGACAGTTTGTACCTCGAAGTGTGGATTCACGACATTGACCGGGTGATCGAAGCCGGAGCCCCTTGCATATCACCGGGGAGGGTACTTTATGCGCCCCGAGGAACCATGTTTTACATTTATCAAGAGTTTTGTACCAAATTTACAATTTATGGAGGATATTCTGGTGAGTGTGGAGAACTTAGTTCTGGAGACTTGTGCTATCGGCAAACAGAATTCTGGGTTCACATCAAGGAACATTATGAAGACCATGTTGAATCAAAAACCCTAAACTGGAGGACAACCTCCGGATATGACGCATCCGGCTGGTACAACCTTACTCCAGAGCGGTTATTTAATCCAATGAAACAACAGATATCCGATGATCCTATGGTTATTGCCAGGACGCTCGACAGTATTGATGTGGAAATTAAGGTTCCCTCAAGTGTCTTCCAGCAATACTATAATTTCCGTGAATTTTGGGGTCATACGGAGAATACTTATTCCAACTTTAACTATGGCTATGGGATTTTCACGACCTTACGACGTCACCGCATCACAGGATTTGTATTGGAGCGAAGAGCGATGGATTCCCTGTGCAATGGCTACTGGTATAAAGAGATGAAGTTTAGGAGTTGGTGACTAGGTGGTTATCCGGGCTATGAATCAGACAGCACCAGCCGAATGCTGCACGGGTTAGGTATGGATTTTTTTCTGACCAAGCATTTGGGCAAAATGCTTGTCAGGCACTTTGATGATGGTTCTATTCTTCGGATTCAGGTTACCGAATGGTTGTGCATGCGGCTATAGTGCCTTGATTAACAGACAGATAGGGCTTGATCAGCGACTCCTCCTCCTCCTGGCCAGGAAAAAGGAACCATCTACCGCCAGACACGCAGTCCAGATATGGTCGATCCGGTTGGAATTCAGATCGTAATAGGGCTCAAGCCTCAGTAATAAGCGTAAATAGGGCGTTAACTGCTGATCCAGTTCGTATCGCATGGTGATCATACGTCTTTCTGGCTCAGTTAGTTGGCCGGTTTTTTGACTGACCGACTGGTAAAGGGGCATCCCATGGGGGGCGATGAAATTGACTCCCCGCCAATATCCAGCCTCCAGGTTTCCCAGACTGGTTTTGACCCCCGCCTGGCACCAGGTGCCGTGCCCGTAAGGTATGGTTACATGACCGCCGGGATTGACCTCAGTGAACTCCATCCACAGAAAGTTTGCCCAGGCTGATCGAAAAAATCGTTTACCAAAAGTGAAATCAGCCCGAAATCCCTGTACAAGATTGAGCCGCGTTGAAGCAGGGAGATCCGTGGAGTCGATCTCCCCTCCCTGATGGCGGAACAGCGTGATTAACGGAGTGGAGAGTTGTAGGTTGGGGGAGTCGTAAAAAACTATAGATGAGTTCATCCCTGCAGTAAACATCTCCTGGAAAGGATCGCCAGCTTTGATGAACTGCTCCCAATATACCCAGATATCGGACTTGAAAGAGGGAAAGTTTAGCAGCAGCTGGATGCCATTCTCGTAATCGTTGATCAGACTCTGCTCAAAGTCAAAAACCGGCTCCGGAAGCCGATGAGTGGCTGATCCGTACAATGTGCCAAAAATCAGCGTGAAACGTTCTGAGGGTTTGTACTGATAGCGGATTACCGGAAGCACCCGGTCGAAATTGTCTCGTCCGGCATACTTCAACAAATGAACACCCGCGCTAAGCGTGGTGCGGGCTTCGGGACGAAATTCCAGTACTGGCTCCAGACTGGCCCCAGCCATTGAGGTGCCGATGGCTAGGGAATTTCGAAACTCGCTGTTTCGAAAGAATCCCATGCCACGAACGCGTAGATCGAGGAGGCTTGCTTCCGACTGCTGCAGGCTGTCGGGATGCTGACGACTACCTTCATTAGCCTGAGACTTACCATCCGCAGTCCAGAAAGCGCAGAGGATGAGAGTGACATATATAGTCTTTCTTAGCAGCACCAAGGGTTAGCGTTCATCAGATGGACGAAAGTACGAAATTTCAGCGTCCTGCCGATTATCTCTATTTTTGTGACATGAAAATCAGGGAAATCAAACTACCGGAGCAACCGCTGCTCCTGGCACCAATGGAGGATATTACCGATGCTCCTTTCCGGCAGCTGTGCAAGCGCTTTGGAGCCGATCTGGTGTTCTCGGAATTCGTGTCGGCTGACGCTCTGATCCGAAATGTGAAAACTACCCTGAAAAAGCTCCATAGTCACCCCGATGAGCATCCTTACGGTATCCAGCTGTACGGCAAAGAGATCGAACCCATGGTGGAGGCGGCCAGAGTCGCCACGGAGTGGGAGCCCGACCTGATCGACCTGAACTTTGGATGCCCTGTGCGCAAGGTAGCGATGAAAGGTGCGGGTGCTGGATTACTACGGGATATCCCCCTGCTGGTCAGGATGACCGCCGAAGTGGTCAAAGCTACCCCTCTGCCGGTGACCGTGAAAACCAGACTGGGATGGGATGACGAGAACAAAATAATTGTAGAGCTGGCGGAAATGCTTCAGGATGTGGGGATTGCAGCACTGACGATCCACGGACGTACCCGCGCACAACTCTACTCCGGTCAGGCCGACTGGTCCCTGATCGGTGAGGTGAAGCGAAACCCCAGAATGCATATCCCGATCATTGGCAACGGAGATATAGATTCAGCCCTCAAGGCCCGCGAAGCATTCGATAAATACGGCGTGGATGCCGTCATGATCGGTCGGGCAGCGATCGGACGCCCCTGGATCTTCCGTGAAATCAGGCATTTCCTCAAAAGTGGAACTCAACTCCCCGCCGTAACCGTCGGAGAACAGGTGGACCTCCTTCGTGAATACCTCCGGCGCGTAGGACTGGATACGGAAGAGGGACGTGCTGTCCGCAGCATGCGTAAATTCTTTGCCGTAGCCTTGAAAGGATTGCCTGATTTTAAAGAAACGAGAGTCAGCTTGTTACGGGCAAATACCTACGCCGAAACCGAAGAGCTGCTGAAAGCCATCGTCGATAGGTGGGGCGACTACCCG
Source organism: Bacteroidales bacterium (assembly GCA_012523435.1). Taxonomy (GTDB): domain Bacteria; phylum Bacteroidota; class Bacteroidia; order Bacteroidales; family UBA12481; genus UBA12481. The sequence goes on from JAAYIP010000171.1 coordinate 29,492, forward strand.
GCTCACTCAGCCTGAGATCCGGGTAAAAAATAGCGCCGCTTCATAATCCGGATCGGAATATAAGCGGCAATCAGGCCAATCACTCCCACCATTAACGTAACCAACAGAAAATCAGTGAATAACATCTTAACCGGGTAAGCGTCTATGACAAAAGACCCCGATCCGGGCAACCTGACCAGGCCAAAGTGCTGCTGCAACAAACAAATGAGAGCTCCAGCCAGCAACCCAATGATAAGCCCCAAAGCGGTTACCAGAATTCCTTCCCAGAGAAACACCTGTCGAACCATGGCTTCACGAGCCCCCAGCGACTGAAGGGTGTTCATATCGGCCTTCTTCTCTAACAACAACAACGATAGCGAAGAGATCGTATTAAAGGATGCAATAAACAGAATAAAGGTCATTATCAGGAAGATAATCCATTTCTCGGATGCCATCACCTTGTAAAAATAGGCATGTTGCTCCATCCGGTCCTGAACCCGTAGCGAATCCCCCAAGGCTTCCCGGAGCCTGGTCTTGGCACCGGCCGGCTTCATCTGACTGGGAATGCTGATTTCCAGCGAGCTCAGCTCATTTTCAGCGTAGCCAAAAAGGTTGCGCGCATAATCTACCGGTACGATGAAGTATTTGGAGTCATAATCCTGCTGGACCGAAAAGATCCCAGCCGGGAAGATCGTCTGGTGATTGAAAGCCCTGTTGGGGTCGAGGATTAAACGCTCTGAGCGACGGGGTACCCAGATATGTACCGGATTGATGAAGTTAAGCCCGATCCCCAGCTGAGCGGCAAGCTCGTATCCGATCACGCCTGTGGGTATCTCCCCCTGATAGAGCTGGAACTTCCCATCGATGATCATCGAATCGATGCCCGAAACCAGGGTGAACTTCTCACAAACACCCTTGATGGTGGCAATCGATTGACGATCGCGATAAACTAAGAGGGCATTCTCCTCAACTACTTCGCAATAGTGCGCCACCGCACCCGATCCCTCTAGCTTCCCCCTCATCTGATCGTCAAAATTGAACGATTTGCCCTCAACAGCAGTGATGCGGATATCCGGATCGAAAGCCCCAAATAGCGAACGGATTAACCCGTCCAGCCCGTTAAAGACAGAGAGGATGATGATGAGAGCCATCGTCCCAACTGCAATGCCGGCCACGGAGATCCGTGAGATCCAATTGATGATATGCCTCGAACGTCGCGCCTTGAGGTACCGTAGGGCGATGAAAAAGGGCAGATTCATTACTTGAGCAGTTCATTGATCCGCTCGGCATAATCGAGCGAATCATCCATAAAGAAGTGAAGATCAGGAATATGCCTAACCTGCTTGGCTATCTTGCGACCCAGCTCAAAGCGGATCTGTTTCGACTGGCTATCGATGCTTTTGAGGATCAGCTCACGCTGTGCGGGAGGGAAAATACTCAGATATACCCTGGCCTGAGAGAGGTCGGGACTCACCCGGACGACAGTCACCGAAATGATTGTCCCCTGACCGATATCAAGACCGGTTCCCCTGAAATACTCGGCTAATTCCTTCTGGATCAGCCGGGAGACTTTCTGCTGTCTGGTGGTTTCCATGATCCGGTTCCTTTCTGTTGATGGATAATGATGCAAAGGTAATGAAAGCCAGTTAAAAGCAGGAATTCCTATCTTTGTGCGGTTCACAAAGATATCATGGAGATGAAACAAACGGTTTTAAGTGGAATCCGGTCGACTGGTAACCTTCACCTGGGAAACTATTTCGGTGCCATCCGAAATTTCGTGGGGATGCAACACGAGTACAACTGTTATTTTTTCGTGGCCGACTGGCATTCGCTGACGACTCATCCACACCCGAATGATCTGCACGGTAATGTCAAAACCGTCCTGTCGGAATACCTGGCCTGCGGCATTGATCCAGAGGTGGCTACTCTCTACATCCAGAGCGATGTGCCGGAGATTGCCGAACTCTATCTTCTGATGAACATGAACGCCTATATTGGTGAGCTGGAGCGCACGACAACCTTCAAAGAGAAGATCCGCACCCAGCCCGATAATGTCAATGCCGGGCTGCTCACCTATCCGGTGCTGATGGCCACCGATATCATCATCCACAAAGCTCACAAGGTGCCCGTGGGCAAGGATCAAGAACAGAATATCGAGATGGCTCGCCGCTTTGCCCGGCGTTTTAATACTATTTATAACGTGGATTATTTCCCAGAACCTGAGGGATTTAGTTTTTCGGGTAACCTGATAAAAATTCCCGGACTGGATGGTTCGGGCAAGATGGGTAAATCGGAGGGTAATGCCATTAATCTCGCCGATAATGAGAAGATTATTAGGAAAAAGGTGATGTCTGCTGTTACCGATAGCGGCCCGACTGAGATGAACCAGACTCCACCCGAGCCCATTGAAAACCTGTTCAAGCTGATGGAAGTTGCCAGTGGACCTTCCACCGTAATGCATTTCCGCGAGCGTTATGCCGATTGTACGATCCGATATGGAGATATGAAGAAGCAGCTGGCTGAGGATATTATCCGGCTGACGGCACCGATTCGGGAGCGGATCATCGCCATACAATCCGATGATGATTATCTGGGCAGGGTGGTCAGGATGGGTGCCGAAAAAGCACGGGAAAGTGCTTCAAAAACCCTGCAGGATGTGCGGAAAATCATCG
>JAAYIP010000018.1 GCA_012523435.1 Bacteroidales bacterium
ACTCGAGGCATACGCCAGTGAGGCGACTGAAAGTCTGGAACCGCATTCTGGAGGGGCCACAGGGTTCCGGGCAACTGATCCTCGGCGTACGATCCTCGGTATTCCTGCCCTTCAGCAACCTGGGACTGATCATTGTTGATGAAGAGCATGAGCACTCGTACAAGCAGCAAGATCCGGCACCCCGCTATCATGCCCGCGATGTGGCCATTGTCCTGGCTAACCTCCACCAGGTTCCGGTACTCATGGGAAGCGCAACACCCTCACTCGAATCGTGGTACGCAGCCCACGGCGGCAAATATGCCCTGCTGGAACTGAACGAGAGATTTGGCGGGGTCGAAATGCCGGAAATCATCATCTCCGGTACCAGCGAAGCTCGCAAGCGAAAGCAGATGCAGGGATCCTTTACCCCCTTGATGCTCAAGGCAATCGACGAGGCCCTGACCCACGGTGAGCAGGTGATCCTCTTCCACAACCGACGAGGTTACAGTCCCTATATCGAATGCTCCGAGTGTAAATATATCCCCAAATGTATCTCCTGTGATGTTAGCCTGACCTACCACCGTACCACCAGAATGCTGGAGTGCCACCATTGCGGCTACCGCATCCGGGTGCCCGACCGATGTCCGGAGTGCGGATCCACCGGACTGACAACCAAGGGGTTAGGGACCGAGCGGGTGGAAGATGATCTTCAACTGCTGTTTCCTTCGGCCCGCATAGGACGGCTCGACCTGGATTCGACGCGGAAAGCCTCTTCCTATGAGCAGATCTTAACCAGCTTTGAAAGCGGTGAAATCGATATTCTCATTGGAACACAAATGATATCTAAAGGACTGGATTTCAGTCGGGTAAACCTAGTTGGCATTATCAATGCCGATCATCTGCTCAATTTCCCCGATTTCCGTTCCCACGAACGCAGCTTTCAGCTGATGACGCAGGTGAGCGGTCGGGCTGGTCGACGGCAAACCCGGGGCCTGGTTGTCACCCAGGTTTCTGCTCCGGAACATCCTGTGGTACAGTACGTGGCCGGGAATATCCTGTCGGGATTCTACCATAGTGAGCTTGAAGAGCGCCGCCTCTTCTCCTACCCACCCTTCTCCCGCCTGATCCGCATCACCCTCAAGCACTCGAAGGCGGAGACGGCAGCAATCGCTGCTAAAGACTTGGGAACCAGGCTAAGAGCAAGTCTCGGTACACGAGTGCTGGGTCCTCAAGTCCCGCTAATCGGGAAAGTGCAGGATAGATACCTGCAAACACTGCTGATCAAACTGGAGCGCTCATCAGAGCTGACCCATCGAAAAAATAGCATAGCTTCGCACATCAAAGAGGTGGAGACATCCAAAGCCTACGGACACCTGATCATTCAGGCTGATGTTGATCCTCTGTAATCACACAAAATATATGTACTGGAAAAACGGAGAATTGTTCGAAGGCACCTATCTGGATGGGGAAGATCCAACACAAGTACCCATGGTGTATGAAGTGTTCAGAGTGCACAGGCAACGCTGCCTGTTCCTGATCGAACACCTGGAACGGCTGTTCCGTTCAATTGAGTTGCTTGGATATAAAAAACCTTACACGCTTCAGGAAGTTAACGACTATTTGAATGAGCTCCTTAACTGCGAGCCCGACCGGATCGGTAACATCAAAATCAGGCTGAGCTGGTGGCCGGAGCCGGTCCTGGAGATCGGATACATACCCCACCGCTACCCCACACGCCAGGAAGCTACCGAAGGTGTCAATGTCAGCACCTTACACGCCGTCCGAAATACTCCTAACATTAAGCTCTGGAATGCCGCCCTGCGCGAACGTACCAATCGTGAGCTAAAAGAGAAAAATGTTTTTGAAGTGTTGCTGGTAAATGAATCCGGGATGATCACAGAGGGCGGTAGATCTAACCTCTTCTTTGTCAGGCATAACGAGCTGTTCACCGCACCCGTCGAAACCGTCCTGCCCGGCATCACCCGGGAAACAGTCATCAGCCTGGCCCAACAGTTGGAAATCATCCTGCACGAAAAACACCTCCCAGAATCCAAGATCGCAACCGTAGATGAGATGTTCACCTCCGGAACCTCCGCCGGAATCTGTCCGATTCGAGCGGTAAACGGGATAATCTTGCCAGCCAATCGACCAATAACCAACAGATTAAGAGAAGCTTATGAAAAAATTGTCGAACAACAACTCGGACCAAACAGTTATGGCTGGTAAACGTTTCACCCAGGCAGATTTCGATCGAATCACCGATCGGCAGGGCACCAATTCGATCAAATGGGATGCCCGTGACCAAGTGTTTGGCAATCCTGATGTTGTTCCGTTGTGGGTAGCTGATATGGATTTTGAGACCCCCGCATTTATTCGCGAACGAATTGCCCGGCGGCTGGAACATCCCATCCTGGGGTACACCTATCGGAGCGAGCGTTTCGCGGGGTCATTCATCTCTTGGGTTAACCGAAGGCACCACTGGGAGGTGGATCCTGAGTGGGTTGTTTTCATGCCCGGCGTAGTGCCTGCCGTGTCGGTCGCCGTGCTGGCCTACACCGATCCAGGCGATGAAGTGATCATCCAACCACCGGTGTACCATCCATTCTATTTCTGCGTCGAAGGACACAACCGGAAATTGATCCTGAATCCCCTCAAAACCATCAATGGACGATTTACCTTTGATCTGGAATTACTCCGCCAACAAATCACGCCAAAAACCCGGCTGCTGATACTCTCAAACCCCCATAATCCAGGCGGAACAGCCTGGAGCGCCGAAGAATTGGCCAGTCTGGCTGCGATATGCCAGGAAACAGGGGTACGCATTCTCTCCGATGAGATTCATTCCGACCTGACCTACCCTCCCGGCCATCATACCCCGGCTGTCACAGCTGCTCCGAACTACGCCCACCGGATCATCACCGCCATGGCTCCATCCAAAACCTTTAACATGGCCGGTATGAGTACCTCCATCCTGGTCATCCCCGATCCCAAAGAACGGAAAACCTATGCTGATCTGGTTTATACACTCCACGTTGGGATGGGTAATGTTTTTGGTTTCGAGGCCCTTCAGGCCGCCTACGAAGAGGGCGACCAATGGCTGGATGAGCTGCTGACCTATCTAAAGGGAAACCGCGACTACCTCCATCAATTCCTGCAGGCTGAGCTGCCCATGATTACCATGATGGTCCCTGATGCAACTTACCTGGCCTGGCTCGATTTCAGAGGTTTGGGCCTCGAACAGAAGGCTTTGGAAGACTTTTTGGTGACCAAAGCAAGCATCGGTCTCAATATAGGCAAGCAGTTTGGACCTGGTGGGGAAGGTTTCATGAGGCTCAATTTTGGCTGCCCCAGATCTCTTCTGCAGCAGGCGTTAACCCAGCTCAAAGAAGCTGTAAATAACCTATAATGAACGAGAAGATCGTTATCGCAGGTGGCTCTGGTATGATCGGGCAGGCCCTTCTGGAAATGCTTCACGCAGCCGGCAGAAACGCGCAGGCACTGAGGCGGCCTTACCGTGCTGAAGACCTGAAAGAGGCAACTGCCATCATCAACCTGGCCGGTGAGAACCTCTCGGCTGGCCGCTGGACTACCCGCCGTAAAAAACTCATCCTCGACAGCCGGACTCAAACACTAGAGACCCTCCTGAAGCTCAACCAAGAAGCGGGAAATTCCATCAAATCACTCATATCTACCTCGGCATCAGGCTATTACGGAACAACCACCACGCAGCATGTTTTTCAGGAAGAGGATCCTCCGGGAACCGATTTTCTAGCCGGGGTGTGTCGGGCCTGGGAAGAATCCGCTCTCCGTTTTCAATCAGCAGGAACCCGAGTGGCGATCGTCAGAATTGGGGTTGTGCTCACCGATCGTGGAGGTGCCTTGCCGAAAATGGCCATGCCATTGAAATTTGGCCTGTCGGTGCCATTGGGCAGCGGCAAACAGTGGGTGCCCTGGATCCGGCTCGAAGATCTCTGCCGGATATTCATTCACCTTCTGGATGAGCCACAACTCAGTGGCCCATTCAATGCTGCAGCCCCGGAGCCGGTGAATAATCGTGAGCTCATGAAAACATTAGCCCGAAACAAGCGGCGACTGTTTCTGCCGATCGGGGTTCCACCACTCTTCCTCAAACTGATGCTGGGCGAGATGGCCGTGGTTACCCTTCAAGGCTCACGATTATCCGCATCCCGAATAGAAGCATCCGGGTTTCGGTTTACCTACAGAAACCTGCCCGAAGCGCTTGGCGGGTTAAAGCTGTAACGACCATACCAACTGGAACCGGAGAGTCCATCCGCCCAGTTTTCCCTCTGTTCGGTGACCAGCATCGGTATAGGTCATCTTCCCCACCTTCCCCTCCATCATCAATCCGGCCAAAGGCTTGTAGCGCAGATGGAAAAACCAGCGGGAACCCGACCCCGCCATCACCGGAGCCGACCAGCCGTACAAAAGATCGGGCTCATAAGCATAGAGTGGGTTCATTCCGGAGGTAACCTGGAAAAGGCGGAATCCGGCGATAGCCCTAATACGGCCACCTGCAAAGCTGGCATAGCAGGAAACATCACCAGTGGTTCCTGCAACTACTTGTTTATCTGATCTTTGCCTTTGGTTCTGGATTCCAGCCCGGAACCGCAACATGGCAGCCTGTGCAGGATCACTATCCATTTGTATCTTGAAGATCATGACCTCAGGGAGATTTTCTAGCTCGGAGGGTTGAGAAACCACCATCATGCCGGTCAGCAAAACACTCTCGCCCACTTTATACTTAATCTGATGGGACATCTTTGATGTAGGAAAGGCAAATTTTCGGTTGCTGCCCGGCCACAGGTCACGGCGAGCAGTGAAGTAACCATTCATTTCGAAGCGGCGATTAGGAGCATAACGATATAACCCGGTCAGGTCGGTCGAACCCCGGGTAAAATAGTTGCCCGATTGATGGGTGGAGTACCAAACCGGATAGGATGGTGGAACGCAACTCACTCTTACCGATGCACTAAAGCTGCTCATGCTGAACATTCGAAATCCGGCGATCCAGGCCGGCTCTGCCCTCCCCGGACTCCAGGAAGCCTCCGCAAAGAGGATCCCCACCGGCAGACGCCACTGAAACCATGCTCCTGTTCGCATCCAGGCAGTGGTGTTCGTAGCAAATACCAGCTCCCATTTCGTCTGAGCCATCAGGGGCTTGTCGTACCGAAATCCAGCCGCAGCTAGGCCCACCTCATAAGATAATCCCCTGTATTTCAATGATATCCCTGATGATCGCTCTCCCAATGACTCCCGCCCGCGAATCTCTGCTTCGGTACGATGATAGCCAGTACCATAAAGGTGATCAACCATCACCAAGGAGGAGTCCCCATTCAATCCGGACAACGTATCCAGAGCAGCATCCACCCGCTTGGCAGACAGATAAAACTGGATATCAAGCGACTTCAAAGCCACCCGCCCCGCCAGGCCTCGCAAGTGTCGATTCTCGTCCGTGCCCGGATGGAGTCGAACCCCCGTGCCCGGCCGACTGAGTAGAGATGGATCCCCGGGAATCGCCGTGAAAGAAGGGGTAGATGCGAGAATAGACCCTAACCCAAAATTAGCCTGGAAATCCCCTAATATCAGATCTTTCAATACTCTGCCGGGATGGACAATAATCCCTGCAGAAAGATGATCGGGCAATCCGGCAACCTTTCTGGAACGTAGAGGTTCAGAAGCATCCTGATCAGCCAGAAAACGGACCTCAAACTTCCCTGGATTTCTGATTTTGAGGCGGTAACGCGACGAGAAAGGCACCGCAGCATTTCCCTGTAACACCTCAGCCAATGCTGGTCTCTGGCTCTCCTCTGCCCCCGATGAAGGAAAGCCGATCGATAAAGTTTGCTGAACCCTCGTGCGCCGGATCTTTGGAAGTGACAGTGAATCTTGTCTGTGCAAAAGGCTATATTCTTCAACCGACTCATTTCCAGAGGATAATAACTCATCAAGAATCTCAGGATCTAAGCTGATCTCTTCCCACTCGCCCGATTCCATCAGCAGCCTGATGAGAGAATCGGGGTCAGACAACACCGATTGTGCATCCAAGGGCCTGACAATAGCAAAAGCTAGTGAGCATGCCATGATCACCATAATGTAACGAGATCCTTTCATACCATGGTTGTTGTTGATCTATCGATACTCCATCAGGAAAGTTGGTGTCAAGCCGGTGTTCATCTGATGATCGAACAGAGCACGAATAGCGTAACGATCGGGGCTCCAGGTGAGACCCACACCCACCCCGCCAGGCATCAGGTGCACGAGGAGCTCCAGGGCAAGATTGGCGGGCAGCTCAACCCGGACACCCCCGAGGAAGGGGCCAACCGAGAGACTGCTGATGTCCAGGGCGAGCATCACAGCCAGTTGGGGATCAGGAATAAACCTCACCAGCACTTTCAGACGGGGAGCTCCACAAGTCAGCGGCGTATCCGGCAGCAGCCAGCCGGGGATGTCATATAGCTCGATCCCAGCGGCAGCATTATCAGTCATGTGACAAAGAATCCGAGCATTGGCTCCCAAGCGGAAAGCCAGCGGTCGGGGCTTGGCACTAATCAACGTGAAACGTAGTTGCATGGTGGTGCTGAGCATTCCGATCTGGCGACCATGGCTTAAGTACAGGTGGTAGCGAGCAAATCCGGAGATGCCATCGCGGCAAGTCAGCACACCGGAGACCGCCCCAGGAGCATGCCAGGATACTCCCACTCCAGTAGCATTCCAGTCGGACAGGCAAAAATATTGACGACTAAATACTTGATAAGCAACACTTTGCTCATGCTCCGGGATTCGGCCTGACCAATCGGGGAGGTTCAATGCCAGGGATGCGGCCGTTTGCGAATGAAGTGGGCCGGCAACCAAGAGCAAAATCAGGGTGGAGATAAAAATAGGATAGCGCATCTTCCGGTTTACCCGTATAGATGCGCTGTAACCTAAGAAGAGGAAAAAATCAGTTTGTTTTCATTCGGAACTTAACCTCTTTCAGCGACTCATTAGCTTTGGTCACCTTAGAGGCGAGGCTGGCTTTGAAATTTAGCATCTGCTGATAAAGAGCCGGATCTCCGGTTGCCAGCATCTCCACAGCCAGAATTCCCGCGTTGCGAGCCCCGTCGAGGGCCACAGTGGCCACCGGAATGCCCGACGGCATCTGCAAGATCGACAGCATCGAATCCCATCCATCGATGGAATTGGACGACTTGATCGGGACTCCGATAACCGGGCAGGCGGTCATGGCTGCCACCACACCCGGAAGATGCGCCGCACCGCCAGCCCCGGCAATGATCACCCGAACACCACGATCATAGGCACTTCGGGCAAAATCCGCTACCAAATCTGGCGTGCGATGGGCTGATAACGCATGTATCTCAAAAGGTATCTCAAACTCTTCCAGCAGCTTAGCTGCCTCCTGCATGATGGGAAGATCAGAAGTGCTTCCCATGATGATGCTCACTTTCGGGTTCATTCCTGTCGATGTTTTATTAGCTTTGCAATTTAGGAAAAACCCCAGAATCAATGATTATGGACCGGATCAAAGTGCTCGACAAAACTTTTGTGAAATTCATCGACCGGGAAGAGATCCAGCAGGTAGTAGCACGGATGGCCAGGGAAATTGACCGGGACCTTGGGGATGAGAATCCCCTCTTTCTGTCTGTGCTGAACGGATCGTTTATGTTTACGGCCGACCTGTTTAAGGAGCTCAAAAGACCTTGCCGCGTCTCATTTGTCAAGATGGCCTCTTATCTGGGAACCGGATCCACGGGCCAGGTCCATCAACTGATCGGATTGCAGGAAAATCTTAAAGGTCAATCGGTTATCATTCTTGAAGATATTGTTGATTCCGGACTAACCATGGTCAAGCTGCTGGAGCATGTCAGCACCCTGCACCCGGCCAGCGTTCGGGTAGCCTCACTCCTCTTTAAGCCCGATGCGTTCAAGGCTGACTTCAAGATCGATTATCTTGGCATGTCCATACCCAATGATTTTGTCGTTGGATATGGCCTTGATTATGATGGGTTTGGGAGGAATTATGGGGAATTATACCGATTGGAAGAAGCAGAAAACCCAACAGAAGGTTAAAAAAACACCATGAAACATATCATTTTATTCGGACCTCCGGGAGCCGGGAAAGGAACCCAGGCTGCCCTACTGGTAGATCATCTTGGGTTCCTGCACATTTCCACAGGCGATTTGCTCCGTGCGGAGATAGCCAAACGGACTGAACTGGGGATCCGGGCTGCTGAATTTATTGATGCCGGTGAACTGGTACCGGATGAGACCGTGATCGGGATGATCCGCAACCGCCTACAGGAGATGTGCATGGTTCCGGGGATCATCTATGACGGATTCCCCCGGACACTTCCCCAAGCCAACGCACTGGATGCCATGCTGGCCAGCAGGCAGGAACAGATCGATGGCCTCCTTTCACTGGAAGTGCCCCATGAGGAGCTGATCAAAAGACTAACTATCAGAGGAGAAACATCAGGGCGATCGGATGATACCGATCTGGCAACCATAGAAAACAGGATTGAGGTGTACGAGAAGAAAACCAAACCCATTATCGATCACTATGAAGCGCTCGGTCACCACTACCCCGTGGTAGGCACCGGGAACATTGATGAAATCTCGGAGCGCCTGATCACTGTTATTAAAACCAGAATTATCTGATTATCAATACTTTAAATACGCTAATCAATCAACGAAAAGCCTGACTATGAGCAACGAAAACTTCATCGACTATGTCAAGATCTTTGTGCGGTCAGGCAGAGGAGGAGCCGGCTCAGCCCATCTTAAACGGGTGAAATATAACCCCAAAGCCGGTCCAGATGGCGGAGACGGCGGCAGGGGTGGTCATGTCATCCTTCGAGCCAACGATCAAAAATGGACGCTGCTGCATCTGAAATATAACCGGCATGTTTTTGCCGAACATGGCGAATCTGGAAGCAAAGATATCAAGACAGGCGCCAGTGGAAAGGATGTTTATATCGATGTTCCGCTTGGCACCGTAGCCCGGGATGGAGAGACAGAGGAGTTCCTGATGGAGATCACCCAGGCCGGAGAAGAAAAAATCCTGGTCCCTGGCGGGCGGGGCGGCCTGGGCAATGTCAACTTCAAGTCGGCCACCAACCAAACACCCCGCTACGCCCAACCCGGCGAGCCCTACCAGGAGGGCTGGATCATCCTGGAACTCAAAATCCTGGCTGATGTCGGATTGGTGGGATTCCCCAACGCCGGCAAGTCAACCCTCCTCTCGGTTGTCTCCGCCGCTAAACCTAAAATCGGAAATTACCCCTTCACAACGCTCACCCCAAACCTGGGTATGGTGGAATACCGCGAGGGCCGCTCCTTTGTAATGGCTGATATTCCAGGTATCATCGAAGGGGCATCCGAGGGTAAAGGACTGGGGTTAAGGTTTTTACGACATATCGAACGAAATCCCGCCCTGTTGTTCGTGATACCAGCCGACAGCCAAGATATCCGGCACGAATATGAGGTGCTGGTCAAGGAGCTGGAAGAGTATAATCCCGAGCTGCTCGACAAGAAAAGAATTCTGGGGATATCAAAATCTGATCTACTGGATGAGGAGCTCATCACCGAAATCCGGAACGATCTGCCCGATTTGCCCACAGTGTTCTTTTCGGCGCTGACGATGAAAAATATCGACAAACTCAAAGACCTGATTTGGCAGGTTCTCCAAAGCGATTGACCCATGCCCGGAAAATTAGCTGAGCTGGACCAACAACTGTTTCTTTATCTCAACCACCTGGGGTGCGACGGGCTCGATCCGGTGATGCGTTTTCTCAGCGGACCGGTGCCCTGGATTCTGTTGACGTTATTAATCCTGCTGGTTACAGCACAACGATCCAACTGGAAATTCAATGATAAGTCGTTCTGGATCATTTTAACAGCTTTTGCCATCGCCTCACTGATCAGTGAACAATCATCCGTCCATCTGTTTAAGAATGTCTTTGAGCGACTCCGCCCCTGTCATGAGCCAGCCCTGGCGGAACAGGTCAGACTGGCAGCCAGCCGCTGTGGAGGAGCGTTTGGCTTCGTCTCAACCCATGCCTCCAACTCATTTACCTTGGCCATCCTCATTTTGCTCATATTTAAACGCAATTGGCTATCAGTCAGTGTATTTGTTTGGGCTACCCTGATCAGCTACTCCCGCATTTATGTGGGCGTTCATTATCCGGGGGATGTGCTCGGGGGGATGCTGCTCGGATGTGCAATAGCCGTGGTTGTGTATTTAGTTTATCAGCAGATGGAGGGAAAAAAGAATAACACCAAAGCAGTTAATAGTCAGGGTTGACACTCATTTTTTAACCTAATATTTTCAATTGTATGCCTTCGCTTCGTAGTATGACCGTTACCACCCATCTTAAAGATGAGGAAACTGACCCCTATATCAGTCAAATTGTTCACTATGATCAACAGGGCCTTGAGGTGGCTCATTATGAATTCCGCGGACCGGATGAGTTCGAATCCAAAACCGAGACACGCTACGACTCTCAGGGGAGAGTTGTGGAGCAAACCACCTATCAGAATGAGCAGGAAATTCTTGAGCGTAAGGTATTTACCCGAGATGAAGCCGGACGGGTTACCCGCGTGGACATCTCCTATCCCGATGGATCCCTGTCGGTACAAACCATCGAGAGGGATGAAGAGACACGCACAGAAAACTGGATCGAGAAGGATGAAGACGGGGAACTTGAATCCCGCGAGTTTCTGAAGTACGATGAAAAAGGTCAGATTACGCTCAGGGAATGGTACGACTATCGCGACAAGCTAACCGAGGCCTATGAGTACCAGTATGATGAAGCAGGCAATCTGATCCTTCGCCGTCATCTGGACGAACGCCGAAAGCTGATCGTTGTTACCGATTTTCAGTATAATGAAGCCGGACTGTTGGTTCTGCGGGCAAACCGCAACCGCCGGGGGGAACTGTCAGATTATCTGAAAATGGAATACAACGAAAAAGGACAACCCATAAAGCATTCATTTTCTGGCAAATACACCATGCTTTTTGAATATGACGAGCAAGGGAATGTGGCAGTTGAAGAGCAATATCAGGGATCAGAACTCCAAAACCGGATCACCTACGAATACAACAACCTAAACCGGGTTCTCGTTGAAGATCAGGCTACCCTGATCAAGACCTATGCCTATGTGGACTATGATAATTAGGCATTTGTTCTTTACCTCGTGAACCGATAAATATCACCTGTTTTTCAGCTGTTTTGAGTTAGCACGGCTGATTATTTCCTAAATTGGTGGGCTAAACCCAAACAATTTCAGATGAAAAACATCCTGTATCTCATCAGTTTGGTTTTGATCATTTTGATCCCAGCCTGCCAATCAGCACCCGGAAAAGTCACCATTGGTTATGTTCAAATCACGCAGGATCCATCGCTGGATGTCGCCAAGGCGAGCCTTTTCCAGGCTCTGGCCGATTCGGGATTTGCCATTGGGGAGCAGATCAAAGTGATCGACCACAACGCCCAGGGTGATCTATCCATGATCAGCACAATCCTCCAATCGTTTCAATCACAGGGGGTTGATATGGTCATCACAAACAGTACCCCCTGTATGGTTGCTGCCTCCCACGCCATACG
>JAAYIP010000172.1 GCA_012523435.1 Bacteroidales bacterium
GTAGGCGTAGGCAATAGCCAGATAATAATACTTTTTGTTGTTCACAAGCGTACGTATCCCCTCGGCAAAGAAATCCTCCGTCATCACAAAGGTATGTTCGATGCCGTCATCAGAGCCATCAACTTCAATAACAGGCATGTTAGCTTCTATGTCGTTATCCCAGTTGTAATTAATGATACGATCAACACCATCGCGGACATCACATTGGAAAACAACCCTTGCGAGGTTAGTGTTATGATCGGTGGCATCATTGATGGAAACGCTGACGTGTCGAAGTTGCCAGACCTGGTATCCCTGAAAATTGTAGAACAGGTCGCAATCGGGTTGGTTAAGCGGGCAGACAATAAATGGGTCGCGCTCGCGGTATTGCTCCATGAAGTTGTTAGAGCTAGGTTTATTCCAGATGTGGAAGATCAGTTTTTGATCTTGTTCCACGACGGTTAATTCCGGGGCATCCGGGCCGTCGATTACTTTAAAACAATTTTCGAACAGTCGCTGAGCCTTTTCATCTTCCTGAAGCATTCTAACTACTGAACCCCAAGGAGTTCCGTCGTATGCTCTAGCCCAAACCACTCCGGTAGTAATATCGTTGACTGCGCCTGGTTCGAGGACGAACGGGCCGGATGACTGGACCATTCGGCGGTCGTATGGTTCATTACCGGCTGTCTCTTCCGACCAAAAGGGCATTGGGATACCGCCCTGTCCCCAGCCGCAGGGGTCGCTATCGCCGGGGAACATGAAATCTGTTATGGGGCCGGTTCCTCCTCCAGCGGGGTGTGCATTTCCACCATAGCGCATCCGTTCATTATCTTTCCAGAAGCCTCTCAGGAAGTTATAGTATTCGGGTGCCGTATTTGGATCTCCTGTTACGCCTCCGGTATTGACATAATAGACAAATCGTCGCATACCCCAGCGTTCGTTATCGATGATTCCATCGCCAAAGTTTAGTCCATTGATGTTTCCATTAAGGATACACTCGTTGCAAATCAGGTTAAAGCTTGCGTCATAGCTGGAGCAATCATCTTTCCCGTTTGGGTCTTGGTAGGGCCCTTCGAAGAAGTCCACTCCGATAGCCGGAGGGTTAGCTCCGTAGGCCCAGGCTTCTCCTGCGCCATCCACGTCTTCACCGTTATAGAAATATCCAACTCCTTTCGAGACGTGGCATCCGGTATAGTCATCCCACGCATAACCCAATGCGCCGTCAACATAGACTCCGAAGTAGGTATCGATGAGGGTGTAGGTTGATCGGTTAATCAGGGCATAGTTATAAAAAGTCATATCATTTACGGCGGCATTGGTAGAGAATTCGAAAGCTTGGGCTCGGATTTCCATTCCGATAGCTTCTCCTCCGGATTCCTGATGGATATTTCCTCGGTCGTTGTACACCCACCACAGGGTTGCATCTCCGAAGAGCCTTGGCCGGCGGTGTTCGCGTGAGGTGCCGCAAGGGAGAATGCCATCCAGATCGTAGAAAGGGTAGTCACCATCGGCAGGATTGTAGATCCCGTCATCATTATTATCCCAGAAAGGAGCCATGTAGAAATCATATCCGGCAGCGGCATCGGCATGGGCCGGCCAATCGGTGATAACCGGGGGAATGGTATATCCAGTAAACTCCCGTTCTCGTTGATCCGGGTCAGCATGGTACCAACTTCGGAAGGCTTCGACCTGGAATTTTGATATTTCCCAGTGGCGGTCATATTGGTAACAGACCTCAATATCAGTGGTTCCGCGGGAATTTCCGTGCATGATCAGAGGACCGGTGAAATAGTCTACTCCGGTACTTCTATAGCGGACGGCTGAGAGTTTCAATTGGCCGTTGACATCAGTGCCACCGATCCAGATTCCGCCATTCCACAGAGCAGTTTTCCCTGAATTTTTTGGCACTTCGTATTGTGCGTTACGGAAGTCCCACCACATATCCCCGCCGGTATGAATGAGAGCACGAACATTATTTAATCTGATTTCAGTAGAGGTTTTGCCTTCGGTGCAGCCAGCAAGACTTCCTTTGATTCTCTGGGTTGGGATATACGGATTAGCTGGTGTGGCACCATAAGGTTGTGCCTGGATGAGGAATGGAAAAGTCAGGCAAAGGATCAGGCCAAGGAGTTTGTTCATAATCAATTTATTTCTGTGGAAGGCTCTTCGATATCGTAGGGTACGATGATTTCTACGCGGGTGCCGGCTGGCTGGCTATCCGAGTCAAAAAGATCGAAAATGTTGACTTCCAGTTTTTTGTCGTTTAGCTTGTTGTAGAGTTTAATACGTTTTTCGATGTTTTCCAGACCTTTAGATATATGTCCTGTTTTCGCTCTAATGGCTCGTGCTCTTTTCCTTCCGATACCGTTATCGATAATTTGGATTAGCATATAGTCACCCCTGTGATCGATTAGGACTTGAAGAAGTCCTTTGTGTTTAATCAGCTGTAATCCATGCAGGATAGCGTTTTCGAGATAGGGTTGGAGGAGCATGGGGGGGATTTTGGCCAGATACTGATCAATAGCCGGGTCTATTTTGATATCGATTTCGAATTTTTTACTGAAACGAAGGTGTTCCATTTGCAGGTAGAGCCTGATCAATTCGATCTCTTCAGCCAGGAGGATGAGGTTATGTTGGGAATAGTCCAATACTTTCCGCATCATCGTTGAGAAATTGGAGAGGTAATAGTTAGCTGAGTCCACGTCATTTTTTAGGACAAAGTTCTGAATCGAATTTAGGGAGTTGAAAATGAAGTGGGGGTTCATCTGCGATCGCAGGGCAAATTTTTGGGAATTGACCAGTTCGTTTTGTGTAGTCAGCAGTCGTTTTTCCATTTCGTGCCTTTTGCTGGTGATTTTATACCGATAGTAAATCATCAGGGCAGCAAACAGAAGAACCAGGAGGGCTGCTGTAATTTTGAACCAGAGGGTTTGGTGCAGTGCAGGTACGATAAATACTGGGATATTCAAGTCATTGCTGGGGATACCCAGACTATTGGCCCCTTTAATCCTTAAAACATAGTGCCCGGGATGAATCTTACGGTAATCAACCTGGTGGGTTCCGGGGGTTAGGTGGGTGACATCTTTATCAAAGTTTTCAAGAAAGATACTGTACTGATTCTTAAATGGATTGAGGAAATCCAGAATGGAAAAGGAAATGCTAAAGGTATTCTGGTTATGTGACAGTTTAATCGTGTCGTTCAAGATAATTGAGGTTGAGCCTTCTTCCTGATGGACGATAAAATTGGTAAGCCGAAGGACTGGTACATAGGAGGATTGCAGGGAAGCTTGTGGCTGGAATGCGTTAACTCCATTGATGCCACCCAGGAAGACTTCACCACTTTCATTGGCATAGAGGCTGTTGATGTTGAATTCATTACTAAGAAGGCCCTCTTGGACATTGAAGGCGGAGAATCGTTTGCTGGTCGGATCGAAGCGAGATAGTCCGTTGTTTGTAGGGAGCCAGAGAATTCCGTTTTGATCCTCATAAATGGAGTAAACCGTGTTATCTGAAAGTCCATCGTCCGCCGTGTATCGATGAAAAGTTCTCTCTTCCGGGTCGAAGCGATTAAAACCACCACCGTTGGTATAGACCCAGAGTTGTTTTTTGCTGTCTTTAAAAACACCGAAAACATACTCTGTGCTGATGCTATTAGGATCGCCGGGGATAGGAAGGTACACTCTCCAGGAGTTTTCGTCCCGGATGAATTCGTTCAGTCCGTTTTGGGTAGAGATGAAATATCGTCCCGGTGAATATTCGAAAACCTGATAGCAAGTGTTATTACTCAGACTGTTTTTGTTAGAGGGGTCCCAGTAGTAGTTTGTGAACTGATTTGTTGCTGGATTCCAACAGCTGAGTCCATTGGTTGTTGAAAACCAATAATCTCCACGGGAATCTTTCATCACGTGCCATACCACATTTCCGGCAATACTATTTTGGGTTTTGTCTGAAACAAACTGGCGGTTTTGACGGTCCTCTTTTCGGATACGGTTTAGTCCCTCTTCGGTAAGAATCCAGAAATATGAATCATCATCATAACACCCATTTATTAAGTTGGATGTCAAGATGATAGGATTGTTTTTTCCGACGCTAATGAGATCGGTTTTCTTTGTATTTCGGTTCCATCGGAGGATGCCATTTCGGGTTCCGCACCAGAACTCGCCTGGGTAGGGTTCAATAATTCCAAAGACGGAATATCCGCTGATGATCTGATAAAATGCGTGGGGATCTGGGATCAATTTAATCAATCCTTTATGCGATGCTCCGATCCAATAGAGTCCATTTTGATCTTGGATCATGGTCATGATGGAGGATGATCTGAACAAGCTGGCATTCTGGGTGATGTTTTCGGTGTTAGTAAATTGCTTCAGGTCAGGATCGAAGATGAATAGTCCAGCTTCTTTGGTACCGGCCCAGACCTGGTTTTGATTATCAACAAAGATGGTTTGGATGTATTGACTCTGGCTTGTTGGTTGGTCAACCGGCGAGTTTATGATAGGGATCCATTCGAAAGTATGATTAGGAATCTGGCATCGAAATACTCCGGATGGGGTTCCCACCCAGACGGATCCTGTGGAGTCCGAAGCGAGGCATGTTATTGTTGATTTGAGTAGGTTATGCGGGTGTTGATTTGGAGAGAATCGTTTGATCGTGTTTTCTTCCTCATCGAGCAGGTTAAGGCCGTGTTCGGTTCCCACCCACATTTTGTTGTCTTTGTCCTTAATAATTGCGGTAATTTGGTTGGATGACAGGGTGGAGAAATCGCGCGGATTGTGTTCTATATACTTAAAATATAGATTGTTGGGGTTTAGTTTGATCAGTCCTCTTTTTGTACCGACCCAGATCATACCTTGGTTGTCTGAATAGATTGTATTGATACTATCGGAAGGGATAGCATATTCACTTTGGTCATCTGCTTTAAACTGTGTGATGGTGTAATCTGATTTCCGGATTCGGTTGAGGCCTTTGGAGGTGGCGACCCAGATTGATCCGATGGAATCTTCAGCTATTCCGACGATTGTAGAGTTGGACAATCCTGCTTCGGGTTGGTTTGGATTTCTGAAGAAGGTACGGAAGGAGTATCCGTCGAATTTATTAAGACCGTTCCAGGTTCCTATCCAGAGGAATCCTTCCTGGTCTTGGATGATGCTATAGACAGAATTTTGGGAGAGTCCTTTTTCAACGCGGACATATTCGGAGGTGATATTTTCGATCCGAAACTCCTGGGAGTAGCCACTCGGTGCGAGGCAAAAGAATAGAGCTACGACCGGGAGGAGGAATCTGTTCATATCCCGGTTACTCCTGGTTAGGTGGCAAGTTAAGAAGCTTCCCAATCAGGTTAAGCAGGTCGTTTTTGCGGATCGGCTTACAGATATACCCGTTGAAACCGGCCTCTCTGGTTTTGATTTCATCTTCGACCATAGCGAAGGCGGTCTGGGCAATTTGAGGAGTATGTGGATTTATTTCGCTGATTTTAGCCCGGGCTTGGAAGCCATCCAATCCCGGCATTTGGAGGTCCATAAGAACCAGGTCGATTTCGGGGTTAGCACGGAAAATCTCGACTGCTTCGAGTCCATTTTTGGCATAAAGCAGGGTTACTCCGGTTCGTTTTAGGATTGCTTCCAGATAAGCAAACCCGGAGTACTCATCTTCTGCGATTAATATGGTTTTCCCTTTGAGATTCATCTCGCTGGGGATAAAGTTAACCAAAAAACATAACGCAGGGGTGTTAAGAGGTGCCCCTGCGTTATTTTTTTTCGTTGTGTTCTTTAATTATCGGTCGCCTTTTTTTTGTCTTTCCAAGCCAGGAAGAGCATAAAACCACCAAAAACGAGCATGACGATTCCGGTGAAGAGGTTCACGTTATAGCCCAAAGCTTTTTCGTAGAAAGCTGCATCGGAGGCGGTGAAGAAACCGTATATGATGAATATCACGCCTAAGACAGTGAATATTAGACCGATTGGGAGTTTAATATCAAGTTTCATAGTTTTATCTCCTACCAGAAAATGATGGTTAAAATGATAGTAAGTACAGCGACCAGCAGTGCCATAGCGGTTGGTCTCTTATACCATACGATACCGCTATCATCGATCTTTGGTGTCAGCGAATAGACTAGTCCTTCGAGTTCTTTATCGGTTTTCATTTGTTTAGTGCTGAGAGTCATCAGTACTGCTACGATCGTACCTGACGTCCAAGCGATGATGGCTGTCCAGAAGTTTTGGGCCATTCCGGAGGGGTAGGTATAGATAACATCGATCCAGCCTCCGCGGATGAACTGGCTAGGATCGGCACCGGCGGGGATTGTAAGTCCGTGGTGGATAAGTGCCAAGGTGATACCTACGAGGAGCCCCCAGAAGGCGCCGTGGCCTGTCGCTCGTTTCCAGAACATTCCGAGGAACAGAACGGCGAACAGCGGTGCGTTGATCATAGAGAAGACCATTTGGAGGAAGTCCATAATATTTCCGAACTGTTTAGCTAGGTAAGCAGCTCCGATGCTGACGATAACGCCGGCGACGGTAGCTACCCGGCCGACGTTAAGGTAGTGGTTATCTGAGCGGCCCCGGGCGATATAGCTCTGATAGATATCGTAGGTCCAGACGGTATTGAAGGCTGATACGTTTCCGGCCATACCTGACATAAAGGAGGCCAGCAGGGCTGTCAGCCCCAGTCCGAGGATTCCGGAGGGGTAGTAGTGTTCCAGCATGGAAGTGATGACCGAGTTATAGTTTGGACTGCCGTCCGGCATCAGTTCCAGAGTGAGGTTTCCTTTGGAGGCCAAGGCCATAGCGGCCATACCCGGAACAACGACGAGGAAGGGCAGGAACATTTTTGGGAAGGCGCCGATCAGTGGGGTTTTCCGGGCAGCCAACATAGAGTCGGCGGCCATAGCCCGTTGGACTACCAGGAAGTTGGTACACCAGTATCCAAACGAGAGGACAAAACCAAGGCCCATGATGATACCAAACCACTCAACGCCTAATGGATTAGACGTTGTGTCTCCTGTGTGGGCCCACATTTGAGTCCAGGCTCCCGGTTCAAAATTATTCTGTGCCGCGTGTTGGTTAAGGGTTTCGGTCATGCCAGCCCAGCCGCCTGCATCTTTCAGGCTGAGCAAAACCAACGGCAGCAGTCCGATCAGGATGATAAAGAACTGTAGAACTTCGTTGTAGATAGCGGATGAGAGTCCGCCCATGAATGTGTACACAAGGACGATACCTGCTGATACCCAAACGCTTGCATCAAACGGCCAGTGCAGTAGTTTTTCCATCAGCATAGCCAAGGCATACATAGAGATCCCGGAGGAGAGGATTGTCATCAGGGCAAAGGAGATGGCATTAAGTCCTCTGGTTTTCTCATCGAATCTCATTTTTAGGTATTCCGGCACTGATCTGGCTTTGGATCCATAATAGAATCTCATCATGAAGATTGCCAGGAAGATCATGGCTGGGATGGCTCCGATCAGGTAAAAATGGGCAGTAGCCATTCCGTATTGAGCTCCGGAGGCAGCCATCCCGATTACCTCGAGGGCTCCAAGATTTGCCGAGATGAAAGCCAGTCCCGTTACCCAGGCTGGCAGTGATCGTCCGGCCTCCAGGAATGCACTGGCTGATTTCATGTATCGCTTTAATGCCCATCCGATACCGAGGACGAACAAAAAATAGATGGCCATGATCACATAATCAATCCATCCTAGGGAGAGTAGATTTGGCATGAGGCACGTATTTTTTGGTTAAAAA
>JAAYIP010000173.1 GCA_012523435.1 Bacteroidales bacterium
GCCACATAGCTCTGACAAAATCTTTCGCATGGCCCCAGTCGCGCTGGGCGTTCAGGTTCCCCACGTACAATCTCTCCTGCAGTCCGAGGGCGATACGTGCCACGGCGCGCGTAACTTTGCGGGGCAGGAAAGTCTCGCCCCGGATGGGGGATTCGTGGTTGAAGAGGATGCCATTGCTGGCGTGCATGTTGTAAGCTTCGCGGTAGTTACGGGTGATCCAGAAGCCATAGAGCTTGGCTACGCCGTAGGGAGAGCGGGGATAGAATGGGGTGCGCTCTGTCTGGGGCACCTCCTGAACCTTCCCAAAGAGTTCGGAGGTAGATGCCTGATAGATGCGGGTTTTCTCCTGCAGGCCCAGCAGCCGAACAGCCTCCAGAATCCTCAGCGTGCCCATGCCGTCAGTATCCGCGGTGTATTCTGCCGTCTCAAAGGATACTTTCACATGGCTCATAGCCCCGAGATTGTAGATCTCATCGGGCTGCACCTCCTGGATGATGCGGGTAAGGTTCAAACTATCGGTGAGGTCGCCATAGTGCAAAACAAATCGTTGATTCTCCACATGCGGATCTTCATAGATATGATCGATACGATCGGTGTTGAACAGCGAGGCGCGCCGCTTGATTCCGTGAACGGTGTACCCTTTTTTTAATAAAAACTCCGAAAGATAAGCGCCATCCTGACCCGTAACACCAGTGATCAGGGCATTTTTTGGTTCATTTTTCATCTCACTAACTATCTTAAATAAAATACATCAGATACAATATGGTAATGGTCACAGCCATATATAACAAATTGATAGGCAATCCGATACGGAAAAAATCGCGGAAGCGGTAACCCCCGGGACCGTACACCATCAGGTTAGTCTGATAGCCGTGTGGGGTGATGAAGGTAGCCGCGCTGGCGAAGGCCGTGAGCAGGACAAACGGCAGGGGGTTAGCACCCAGGCTCACCGCGGTGCTCAGGGCGATCGGGAACATCAAGGCAGCAGCTGCCTTGGTGGTGATATAGGCGGCCAGGATCGTGGTGATGGCATAGAGTCCGATCATGATGCCGATGACACCTAGTGGCCGCGTGGCTTCAATCACCCCAGTCGCGATGGAGTGAGCCAGTCCGGTTTTCGACATCGCCGTGCCCAGCGCCAGGGCCATCACAATGATCAGTCCGAGGTCGTAATCGATACTTTTCGCCACCTCTTTGGGGTTGGCGATCTTGGTGAGCAGCAGGAACATCAGCAGCACCGCCAGTCCCATCAGCAGCTTCACCACGCCAAAAATGCTCAGCATAATCACGGTGGCCAGTCCGCCCAGTATCAGCAAACTCTTGAACAGTCCGGGCTTATGAATCTCCCGCACCTGGTTGAGATAATAAAAATCACGTGTCTCATCGGCCCTGGCCTGAAAACCATGCCCAGCTAAAAGGAGGATCACGTCGCCGGGTTTTAACTTAATATCCGCCGTTTTTTCCTGGATCTTCTCCCCGTTCCGATGGATTCCCAACACGACGGCATCAAAGCGGCTCCGGAAGCGGCATTCGTGTATTGTCCTGGATACCAGGGAGCTATTATGGCTCACCACCACCTCCACCACCTTCAGTGAGCCTCGGCGGGTAAGTTGACTGACCTCGTGCAGGGCTAATCCTTCGTGGGTGCCCACCAGCTCGCTAACGGCAGTGGTGTTTCCGGTGAAGATCAGCAGATCACCCTCTTTGAGGCGATAGCTCTCCGAGGTGCTGGGGATCCGGTCGTAGGCTCCGCCATTGCCATTTTCCACCTGCAAAAGCAGCGGATGGCGCACCTCCATTAAACTTAACTCCTTGAGTTTCAGTATTCCCGACTCCCGAATGAGCTGACCAGCAAGTTTACTTCCCTCCAGGATCTCGGCCTCCACAACATAGTTACGCTCATAGCCGGCCAGGCTATCGGGCAGCCCTTTCCGGTCGGGCAGCAGACGGTTGCTGAAGAGGAAAAGATACAGGATTCCGATGACGATCATCGGCACGCCCACCCAGGCAAAGTCAAACATGTTCAGCGGCCGCATACCGGGCACCTGCTGCTGATCATTAACCATCCCGGCAATGATCAGGTTGGTGCTGGTGCCGATCAGCGTAGCACATCCGCCAAGGATGGTGGCATACGACAGCGGGATCAGAAATTTCGATGGCGGCAGGTTGTTCCGCCGGCACCAGTTCTGGATATACGGCATCATGATCGCCACCAACGGCGTATTATTCATGAAAGCCGACAGGCCGGCGGTGGGCAGCATCATTTTCAACAGAAAACCACGGCCACTCTTCGTGCCCCGAAACAATCGGTCGAATAGCGGCTCCATCACAGCCGTTTTACGGATCACATCACCTATCAGTAACAACATGATTATCACTAAGATCTGCTCATTAGCAAACCCTGCCAACATCTCCTTCGGCGTCAGCACCCCCGTGATCCCAAGGAATACCACACCCACCACAAAGGTGAACGCCGGTCCGATGATCTCCAGATATAAGGATATCAGGATAAAGGCGAGGACGAGGAGGACGAGGAAAGAGGAGGTTGTCAAGTTGTCGAGTTGTCAGGTTGTCGAGTTGTCGAGTTGTCGAGTTGTCGAGTTGTCAAGTTGTCTTTTTCCAAATCAGCACGCTCCGGTTTTCCTTGAGCAGCTGTTTGGCTTCTTCGGGGCTGAGTATCAGGTATCTGATGCGTCGATGGATGAGTTTTTCGGCTTTTTCTACGAGGCGAATGAGATAGGCAGTGTTCAGATGATTGCCTACCAGGACGATATCGATGGCCGGGCTATCACGCCCC
>JAAYIP010000174.1 GCA_012523435.1 Bacteroidales bacterium
CAGCGCCCGGAGCACCTCAAACCGCCACGCTAACCCAGTCAACAACCGCCCGGCATAGATCGTCGGATTCGGCAAGCCAAGCTCATCGGTCACCCGAATAAACAGCTCTTTGTAGCGCAGGTTCGCCCCAACTAACACGTACCGGTGTCCGGCAAAATTCTTATTATCGCCTGATAACCAGCTATTTATTATCAACTCCACCGCTTTGGCCACATCGCGTACATCGACATACCCGGTGCCGCCATAGGGGAAAAATTTCATTCCGTGAGCTGCTCGGGCGATGAGCAGCGAACTCCCTCTATCCCACTGCCCCGGTCCGAGGATAATGCCTGGGTTAAAGATCACGGCCTGGAGTCCATCATCGCGGATAGCGCGCCAGATGAGCTGCTCCGAACGGTGTTTTGATTCGGAGTAGCCGTTATGCCTGATCATCGGATTGCGCGGGGTCTCTTCATCGATTTTAAAAGCCGGGTCATCACCAGGAGCATCGCCTAATGCCGAGGTTGACGAGATATGCACCAGAAACGGACTTTTACCACGATCCTTTTGCTTGCTGATCGCTTCGGTGAGGCTTCGGACGATCCCCTCGTTGATCCGGATGATCTCCTCCCGCCGGCTGCCCTCGAACGACACCACCGCCGCACAGTTCACCACCCCCACAATCCCCTCCAGCACACCGGTCAGGCTTTTCGGATCCGTCAGATCTCCCGTCCGCCACTCCACCCGCTGCATCAGGGCATCGGGATCATCAGAATAATAAGAAAAGATCTCCCGCACCACCTCCATCCGGCTGCCCGATCTCCGCAATCCCGCCACCGACACCCCTTTCATCACCAGCAAGGCCGCCACATGTGCCCCCAGCAATCCGGTGGCACCAGTGATCAGGATGGAGGAAGGACCACAATTATGTGACTGTATATCTGGTGATTGGAGAGATTCCATCATAATTGTTCCTCGATTTTCCGGCCGAAGCCCAGGCGATTATCGGTGAATTTGAGATAGCGAGGCTGGAGGATCCAGAGGTTGAGCTTGGCAGCCATGGCATAAGGGAAACGCTTGAGGTAAGCCTTGCGATAGTGCGATTCACCCGCGGCCACCTGCCGAACCTGCCCGGTGAGCTGCAGTCCGCGAATTTTGCCTACTAATTTGGTTTCCAGCACGATACCTCCAGATACCATGGGGTTTGCGAGCATCTCCTGTCCGTGGCGGGTGGTAAGATCAGTGGTGAAAACCAGCGTATGATCTTCGGCACGATACGCGTAAAAAACATGGGAGGTCCAGAGCTCCGGAAAACCATCGTGACCATCCGCCCCGATCGTAGCCAGGGACAAAACGTGGTGTTGCCTGATAAACCGCTCGATGCGCTTGTCCATACAAGTTTAAATTCCAAAGCGGTAAAGGTAATATTTGTTAAATCATTCCTGGATTCCGTACTTTTGATGATAGTCATGCTGATGATATAGATGCAGAACAATTATCGCGATGGAAAAACAACGTCATTATCTTCTTCTGATTTCAGCTAAAGTACTGATTTTTATATCTTTATATTTACCTCTATCCATCCCTGCATTTGGCCAGTCGCCCCTCTCCGCGGTGGATGCCGACGCGGCGCTGAAGGCCCGGCTGTTGTCACAGTCTTACTCTTTTGCATCATTGCCAGCGCCCACGGATTTCGACATCACCTTTCACCGGCTGATCCTGAGTCTCGATCCGGCCGAGCATTTCATCACCGGATCGGTGGTGACCTATTTCAAGTCGCTGGGCGGGACTTCCGACCGGATCTGGTTTGACCTGAGCGACAGCCTGGATGTTCATAGCGTGCGCTATCATGGCGAGCTGCTGGAGGATTTCACCCATGAAAACAATCGGTTGACCATCACATTCCCGGGTGCGACTCCGTTGGTGAGTGGCGGGCGTTTGGGCGGCGGGCTTGATTCCATCCAGGTGGACTATTCCGGTGCGCCGCAATCTACCGGGATGGGGTCATTCACGAGCAGCACCCACGGCGATGGTGTGCCCGTGCTCTACACCCTGTCGCAGCCCTACGGCGCGCGCGACTGGTGGCCGTGCCGGCAGGATCTGAGCGACAAGATCGATTCGGTGATGCTGGTGATCACCACCCCCGATGGCTATCGCGCCGCCGCCAACGGCGTGCTGCTGAGGGAACAACTGTGCGACGACCGCAGCACGTTCATCTGGATGCACCGTCACCCGATAGCTGCTTACCTCATTGGTGTAGCCGTGACCAATTACAGTGTCTTCTCGGAGTACGTGCCCGTGCCCGGCCACCCGTCTATCGAGATCTTAAATTATGTCTATCCTGAGGAGGAAGAGAGCGTGCGTGCTCATATCCCACAGATAATCAAGCCCTTTCAGATATATAACGAGCTCTTTGGCCTCTATCCTTTTGCCGACGAGCATTACGGTCATGCCCAGTGGAACTGGGGCGGCGGGATGGAGCATCAGACGATGAGTTTCATGGGCAGCTTTGGCTATGATCTTCTGGTGCACGAGCTGGCCCATCAGTGGTTTGGCGATTTCGTCACCTGCGGCTCCTGGCAGGATATCTGGCTCAACGAGGGGTTTGCCACCTACCTCACCGGGCTCTGCTACGAGCGCGACCTGGACGGGGCGTGGTGGGAGCCGTTCAAGCGACTGACGATCGAGCGGGTGATGCAGGAGCCCGGCGGGTCGGTCTTTTGTTACGACACCACCAGCGTGGAGCGGGTGTTCAATTCAAGGCTCTCCTACAGCAAGGGTGCCATCGTGCTGCACATGCTGCGCTGGGAGATGGGCGATGAGGCCTTTTTCCGTGGCCTGAATACCTACCTCCACGATCCCACCCTCGCCAACGGGTTTGCCTACACCCCCGACCTGCAACGCCACCTGGAAGCTGCTGCTGATACCTCGTTTACTGAGTTTTTCAACGACTGGGTCTATGGCGAAGGATATCCGATTTACGCGATCGGCTATCGCTCCAAGCCTGATAACATCCTGGAAATCAACATATCGCAAGACCCTAGTCATGTCTCGGTCGGCTTTTTCGAGATGCATTTGCCCCTCCACCTTATCGGGCACGATCGTGATACGATGGTTGTGGTTCACCATACCCATCAGGATCAACTATTTACCATCAACCCGGGCTTCCCGGTGCAGTCGGTCGAGTTCGACCCCGACCGGCAGATCTGCACGGCCAACTCGATCATCACTCACCTCGATCCTGCCCCTTCTGATGGGGGATTCAGCGTCTATCCCAACCCCTTTAATGAGACCATCAGCATCAGCCACCCACTATCGGCCGGACCGATGACCGTAAAAATTCATGACATCAACGGTCGGGAGGTCTTTCGGAAGGTAGTTATTCCAGAGACCGCGAAAACCATCCGTCCAAACTTAAAATCAGGCACTTACCTCCTGACCATCCACCATGGGTCAGAAACTTTTTCGTTCCCTTTAATAAAAAAGTGACCTGATTTTTTCCGTTCGGCTCCCATTTTATGCTCTATAGCATTGAGCAACTAAAGTTAGCAGCCTATTTTCGGGGTCATCAACCTCCGGCAAAGTGCACTACCATTGAGGTTGCGTAACTAAACCTGTATTTAAAAATGCGAACACATAACCTGTGCAGCTCATCTATTGTGCTTTTTATTTTGATGATCCTGCTCACCCACGCTCCCGCGCTGGCACAATCGGCCGGCACCCTCACCTGGAATGGCAGTCGATCAAGCAGTTGGGACTACAAATGGAACTGGACCCCAAACGCTATCCCCACCGCTAACCATGCGGTGGTAATACCGGATAAAGCAACAACTACCTTTTATCCAATAATTCCAGCCAGCGCTATATGTTATTCTATATCAATAAGTTCTGGAGGAAGATTGCATGCACAATCTCGAGGGAAGCTTGTTTTGGCTGGAACAGGGATAATATGGTCTTCAGACGAAAACAGCACAATAAATCTTGTTGACAGCGAAATTGTTTTTGGTGTAGACGGTAACGAACAAGTTTGCGCCATTTCAGGTTATCCCACATTCTTTAATCTGACTGTAGGATCATCAACTAATTGCGCAATTAAATCAAATAGTCATATAAAAATTCAAGGCGACTTTATACTAAAAAGTTCCTCCATTTTTAATGCTTCTTCCGAAACTAACACAATAGAATTCATTGGTTACGGCCAGTCCATCCCCACTCCGAATGGAGGTTCTTCGGGATATTATTCACTACGGATCAGTGGCAGTGGTGCGATGTTTCCGTTGGGGGTGACGCGGTGTGTAAATTTGGAGGTAGGGTTGGAGGGGGATGTGATTGTGCCGGCGGGGACTGGGTTGACGGTGACTGGTTCGTAGGAGGTAGTTGATGGAGGGAAGTTTTATGTTCGCTCGGACGATCAGCAGAGTGGGTCGTTGATTGTGGAGGGGAGTGCCGTCGGCAATATCCTGTATGACAGGTTTTTAACAGCTGAAGGAGTGTGGCAC
>JAAYIP010000175.1 GCA_012523435.1 Bacteroidales bacterium
AGAAGAGGATACTCCTCAATGGCATTCCAATAATCCTGAAGGTTTCCAACGGAATTACCCATGGCATGTGCGTATTCGCACTGGATCAGGGGACGGTCGCTCATTGGATGGTTAGCATAGTTGACCATATATCCAATTGAGGCATACATGGGGCACCAGATATCCGTGTGACGCTCGGTGGTGTTGGTAGATTTCTCAGCCCGCTCGTACTGAACCGGGCGTGACGGGTCGCGCTGCTTGATCCAGTTGTAATCTGCCAGCATATTATGGCCATCGCCAGCCTCATTACCCAGCGACCAGATGATGATCGAAGGATGGTTTTTATCCCGCTCCACCATATTGATGGTCCGGTCGAGATGTGCAGCAGCCCATTCCGGCTTGTCGGCCAGGGTAATATCCTTATGATATCCGATTCCGTGCGATTCAATATTAGCCTCATCAATCACATAGAGGCCGTACTGATCACACAGCTCGTACCAGCGTTCCGGCTGGGGATAGTGGGAGGTTCGTACAGCATTGATATTATGACTTTTCATCGTCAGAATATCTAGTTTCATGGTTGCCTCATCGATCACATGACCGGTTTCAGGATGATGTTCATGAAGATTTACACCCTTGAGATACACCGGTTTACCATTGACCATCAGCTTGTTATTAAGAATTTCAACGCAACGAAAACCAATCTTGCGGCTCAGCGAGTGAATAGGGTTTCCCTCTTCATCGGAGATTGTCAGGAGAAGGGTATAAAGATTTGGTTGCTCGGCCGACCAGGCCTTCACTCCGGGGATCGTATCGGTCAGTGAAATGAGGGTATCAATCGGATGCACCTGATGTTCAGTAGTCCATAAAACCTGGTCTTGATCAACCAGGGTGACCTCTAGTGTACTCATCCTAGCCGAGTCACTCAGGTTTCGCAGCTCCACATCCAGGGCTAGCGAGCCATCCTGGTAATCATTAGCTAATCCCGGAACAACAAAGAAATCCCTGATATGCAATGAGTTAACTGAATAAAGGTAGACCTCTCGGGTGATCCCGCTCATTCTCCAGAAATCCTGGTCTTCGAGATAGCTCCCGTCCGACCAGCGATAGACTTCGGCTGAGACAGTATTCTCTCCTGGGTGGAGCCATTGGGTGATATTAAACTCTGCCGGCGTTTTGCTATCCTGGCTATATCCGACTTGTTCACCGTTGATCCAGAGGTAGAAGGCTGAACTCACGGCGCCGAAATGGATGAAGACCTCCTGACCGTTCCACTGTTCGGGTAGGGTAAAAGTTCGCCGATAGGATCCCACCCAATTGTCCGTTTTCGGGATCTTAGGCGGGTCGGGCATGAAGGGATAGCCTGCGTTAACATAGACTGGGTAGCCATAACCGTTCATCTCCCAGTTAGCGGGCACATCGATGAGATCCCAGTCTTTCATTTGATAATCATCGCGATAAAAGAATGCCGGTCTTTGATTTGGGGATTCGGAGAACTTAAAAAACCATTTTCCATTGAGGCTCAAGAAATTAGGTGAAACTTCACGTTTGCTTTCTAAAGCCTCCTCGGGACTGTTAAACGCGAAAAAGGTTGCTTTTGGGTCCTCTTTCCCGATTCTAAAAAGTTCCGGGTTTTCCCATTCAAGCGTCACTTTTTCGGGCATCACTCGGGTTTGCAGGAAATCGAGGCAGGCATCGTACACTTTCATCCAGTTTGGATTTGTCAATTCTGAGCCGATCACATGCTCACCAGCATCCGGGAAAGCTTTGGCGACATTCAGATCAGGAGGGGTACCCAGCTCTCGTGTCATCCAGAGAATGGCAGATACGAGGACCGTTTGATCTTGGTGTTCTTCGTCTTTATAGTAATACCCGGTGAAAACCGGTTGCTTAACCTGACCGAATAACTCCTTATTCATCAAATCATTAACTAATTGCTGAAGATAAACAGTTCCCTCCATCCGGTAGCTTTTATACCAATAAGGGTCGGTTACCGGATTCTTTTCCAGGACACGATATTTCCCTCCAACCACCTGTCGCCCAATCTGAAGTCCCCAGGGCCAGGTCAGGATGAAGGCCGTACTATTATTGATGCGAATATTGGGTGAGAGGAGGATCAGGGCGGCGATATCGTCGGGATATTCTGCTGCTGCTTTGAGTGCCAGCATACAACCGGTTGAGGTACCCATGAGGACAACCTTTTCTCCGAGAGCTTTACCCACTGCAATAGCCTGTTTTGTCGATTCCCACAACTGATCGGGTGTCATGTTCAGCAGGGGATCTTCGGTTTCCAGTCCGTGATCCGCTAATCGGGCCAGAAACGCATTCATTCCCAATTCTTTAGCCAGATTTACGTGTGTCGGATATCCCTCCATTCGGCTTGCAGAAAAACCATGCAGGTAAACCAGACTGAAGGGTGTTTTTTCAGGTGCCGTATCACAGGCGTAGACTACCTGAGCCTCGTTATCAGGACGAATAGCGGGCACCAGGTTTTCCAGGCTATCAATGTAGGATGCAACTGCGCTAACCGGAACATCGATACTGGGCATGGCGGAATCATAGGTTGCTTTCGGCATTCGTGGACCAGCCAAAAAAACCAGGATGATCAGGACCAATATGGCCAGGATAATTTTTAATGCTCTATTTTTCATGGGGTATGGTTTTGCAGGTTTTCGATTTCACGATCTCCTGAAGTTAAGACATCAGCGATATGTAAACATTTAATATTTAACTCTTTTTGTTGGATATACGTTTCCAAGTGCATCAAACAGGACATCTCGGTTGAAATGATATATTCGGCTCCTGTTGCCAGGGCATTTTCGACTTTTCTGGCGGCCATAGCCACTGAGATCGGCTCATGCTTTACTGAAAAGGTTCCGCCAAAACCACAACAGGTTGTACTCTCGTCCATCTCAATTAGTTCCAGCCCTTTTACCTGTTTAAGCAGCACCCTAGCTTCATCTTTGAGGCCATATTCACGAAGTGCAGCGCAGGCATCGTGGTAGGTTACTTTAGCATTTAGGTGAGCTCCGCTCTCGGTGTAATGAAGAACATTGACCAGAAAATCAGTTAGTTCATAAATCTTTGGCTGGATTTTTCGATAAGCGCTGAGGAAGATCGTTCCAACCAGCAGACCATCATAATAGTTACGGATAAATCCAGCGCAGGAAGCTGAAGGGCAGACTACTGGGCGATTCCCGCTGAAATCATTCAGGAATTTTATGGCGAGTTCTCTGGCCTGATCCCGGTGTCCAGAATTATACAGTGCCTGACCGCAGCAGGTTTGTTCGGGATTATAATGAACGACACAGCCAGCCTTTTCTAACAGCTGAAGGACTTTCCATCCGGTATCAGGATAGAGTTGATCGATAAAACAAGGGATGAGAAGGTCTATTTCCATGGTGGTTTAAAAATAGGCAAAAACCAGCATGGCTCCTTGTCCGTTACGGATTATTTCTGTTTCAGAAGATGGACGACACGATTTTCCGGATATTGTCGGTACGGCCCATCGTGAAAAAGTGGATCATGGAGACGCCGGAATGAATGAGTTCGTGGGCCTGTTGGATACTCCACTCGATGCCTACCTGCCTGACTGCCTCATTTGTCTCACAGCGAACTAACTCTTTTGACAGCGCTGGCGGAATATCCACCTTAAACGATTGAGGCAGAAGGTTTAGGTGTTTTTTAATGGAGATCGGTTTCAATCCGGGGATGATGGGAACGGTGATCCCGATTTCCCGGCACGCCTCCACGAATCGGAAGAATTTCGAATTATCAAAAAACATCTGAGTCACAATGTATTCAGCACCGGCATCCACTTTG
>JAAYIP010000176.1 GCA_012523435.1 Bacteroidales bacterium
ACGGATTTGATAATGAGAAATATCTGAAGGAGCAGACGGCAGCGATCCTGGAACGGGTGGGTCGGTTTAACGATAAGTTATACCTGGAGTGTGGGGGAAAGATTTTGTATGACTACCATGCGGCTAGGGTGTTGCCCGGCTTTGATCCGAATGTAAAAATGCGATTGCTCCAAATGCTTAAGGATCAGATTGATGTGATCCTTTGCATTCATGCTGGAGCCATTGAGCGGAAGAAAATGCGGGCTGATTTCGGGATCACCTATGATGTAGATGCACTAAAAACCATTGATGATTTCAGGGAGTGGGGGATTCCGGTCACTGCGGTAGTGATTACGCGTTATGAGGATCAGCCGACGGTGAAACCATTCCGGAATAAGTTGGAGATGAGGGGCATCAAAGTTTATCTGCACTATCCAACTAAAGGTTATCCTACTGATGTAGAGCTGATTGTGAGTGATGAGGGCTATGGTGCCAATCCTTATGTTGAGACGACCAAGCCGATTGTGATCGTCACCGGTCCAGGTCCGGGCAGCGGTAAGCTAGCCACCTGTCTTTGTAATCTTTATCACGATTACAAGCGTGGGGTGAAAGCTGGTTATGCCAAATTTGAGACCTTCCCGATCTGGGATTTGCCTCTGAATCACAAGGTGAATGTGGCCTACGAGGCTGCCACGGTTGATCTGATGGATGAAGTCCTGATGGATGAGGAGCATTATCGGGCATACAACATTGACGCGGTTAATTATAACCGGGATATTGAGGCTTTCCATCTGTTAAAGAGCATCATAGAGAAGATCACCGGTGGCGAGTCGATGTACCAGTCGCCCACTGATATGGGCGTTAACCGCCTGAGTGCTGGTATTGTGGATGATGCGATCATCAGCGAAGCTTCTGTCCAGGAGATTATCCGCCGCTATTTTCGTTGCTCGGTAGAGTACGTGATGGGGTTGGCCGAGAAGGATTCGCTCATCCGTGCTGCGGAAATCATGGAACGGGTGGGCGCACAGCCAGAAGACCGAAGGGTAGTGGTTCCGGCTCGCGAAGCCGCTGTTGAAGCAGAAAGATCGGGAAAAGGTAATGAAGGGTTCTTCTGCGGTGCTGCCATAGAACTGCCCGATGGAACCATCATCACTGGCAAAAATTCAACCCTGATGCATGCTGCCTCCAGCCTGATCCTGAACGCCACCAAACACTTGGCCGGGTTACCAAGCACGATGTATCTCCTGCCTCAGAGTTTGATCGATTCTGTTAAGTATCTGAAAAAGAATATTTTAGACGGCAAGATGGTTAGCCTGGATCTGGATGAGACCTTGATCGTTCTTTCGATCAGTGCCTTATCTAATCCTGCAGCTCAGATGGCACTGGATAAACTGAAAGTGTTGAGTGACTGCGAGGTCCATTTTACTCATATCCCGACTCCAGGGGATGAGGCCGGATTAAGAAAACTGAAAGTTAATCTCACCTGCGATCCTGTGTTCTCGAGCAAAAACCTCTTTGTCAGCAGTTAATTCCTATTGGTTCCCCCTCCACACCTTGATCGGTTGTTGCTGGTAAGTGTCCAGAACAAACGGTCCGGGGAAAGGGTTTTCCGCATTGATTTTCAACCCGTGATAATCGCGATCGAGGCGATAAGGTGATCCTTCGGGTTGTTCGAAGGGGAGATTGGGTGTTATGGCGTTTCCGAGCAACTGGGTTGTGATTAGCTGGCGTTTCTGCCCATCAGACCAAGACTGATCGACAGCCATTTCAAGATACCAGCCATCTTCTTGTAGGGAGATGCGGATATCAGGATTAAAATCGGGGTTAGTCAACGGCGTGCTCTCTGTTTTCCCTGGTTTGGCACCATGCAGGAACACATTACCTTCCATAGTGACAGGCAGGACGGTTTTATCGTATAATCCGAGATCGGCTTGCCCAATGAGGATATTGTTATAGAATCTCTCGTCACCGCTTTCATTCTTCGCCAGTCCGGCGACCTCGGTAGAGTGGGTCAGCAAGTAGGGTGTCAGGCGTTGTTCGCCGGTATAGATATAGAACCTGCCGGCAAAGATATTATGGGCATAAGCAGCTCCTTGTGAGTTGACTACCAGTGCGAAAGGTGAGAGAAACAGGTTGTGGTCGACCAGGCAGGGTCCATGACTCACTTCGAGAAAAAGATCTTCACTTGGGCCGTTGTCGTGGAGGAAATTCCGGGTGACCCTCGTTCCCTGAGCCATCCAGTCGAGCCAGATGCCCAGCTTTGTGCGATATATGTGGTTCTCACTGATGAGGCAATCCACGGCTCCATGGAATTTGATGCCGGCCATTTCTGCGCCGCTGAAGAGGCGGCGGACATGGATGTCATGAATCTCATTTCCAGTAATCTGGCTGAAGGCTGGCCCCAAACTTCCCACGATCCCGGCCTGTTCGCAATGGGCGATATGGTTATTCCGGACCATGTGATGGCCGATATTATCGGCCGACCAACCATTTTTTAATGCCCGTTCGATAGTGGCTACATATCCTTCGGCCGAGTTGGCGGAGGTATTATCGTATTCATCGCCATACTTTCCCAGGGCGATGCCGGTGCAGGTGGAGTACAGGACTGTATTGTCTTCTATGATCCATCCTTTGCTCCAGTTTGTTCCGATGATCCCGATCTGTTCAGCCGTGGGTGGAGCCCAGGGTGTTGCAGCATGTTCCATCGTAAGTCCTTTGATGGTCAGGTAGTTAATACCTGTTTTGCTGGGGTAGAAAACTGTTTGTCGCACATTGATTTCGACCAGCTCATTATTAGGATCGATGCCAGGGAATTGTGCCCAGATGGTGGTAGTGCCTTCGGGGATGGTATCCGAAACGGCAAACCACAGCGGTGTTGCGCTGGCTGGCAGCAGCACTTCTTCGAAGGTTGAGGCTTCGGTCAGCCAGTGTCCGTTGAGGTACACAGCTCCGGTATGATGGACTCTTCCCATCGGATTGAACCAGTCGCCCTTGATCTGATCCACATAAGGGTTAAAATCGCCAAACAAGGTGTTAGCAACGGTAGTTTTCCAGGTACTTTCTCCGAGGGGTTCCCATCCGGTGGCTATTTCGGAGCCTTTGATGAACACCTCTTCGCCGGGAGCTGCCTGGTAGGTAATACGCTGATTTTCGGACACTCCTCCTCGAGGAGGATCGATCCGCTCACGGTAGGTTCCGGCATGTATGGTGATCACATCGCCCGGCTGGGCCACGGCAGCGGCAGCGCTGATAGTGCGAAAAGGATCGTGGGCTGAGCCGTCGCCGGAATCCTGACCGGTTATGGCGACATGGTATTCATTACCGGAAGGGGTACAGGCGGCAAGGAAAAGAAGCAGAACAGGAATAAGTCGAAGAGTTTTCATTGATCCAGGTTTAATTGGTTTGAGGGTAAAGTTATTATAATGACCATTGGCTCCAAAAACTTGAGTGTCGGTGGTTGCCGATGTCCCCGGGATGGAAAACATTGGGCTAGTGTGATTTTTAGGGTTGGTTTGGCTATCGTTTTGTATCTTTAATCGCTAAATGCTTTGATTTGAGAATTATGGAAACAAAACAACCATCAAAATGAATAAGTCCGTTGAGAAATTCCGTATCACTGCCAGACAGGTGATCGATATCGTGTTGCTGGTGGTTCTGCTTATTTTCATCGTTCAGAACCTGGGGAGCACTGAGGTTAAGTTTTTGTTTTTTAAGTTCTCCATGCCGCTGATCGTTCTCATTATCCTTGTTTTTCTGATCGGCTTGTTAACCTCTCGGGCTTTTTCAAGGAAGAAAACACCAGCAAAAGAAGAATCTGTTGAAAAGTCGGTCGAAAAGCCTGCGGAAAAGCAGTAATTTTCGCAGCATGATTCCAGTCAGCCGAAGTAATTCGCAATCATTTGACGTAGTTACGATTGGAAGCTCCAATCAGGATTTGGTTATCCGAGTGCCGCATATTCCGGTGGCTGGGGAGACCATATTGGGTAATCAATCCGGTCTATTTTTGGGAGGAAAGGGAGCCAATCAGGCTGTTGCTGCCATGCGAGGAGGAGGTCGGGTGCTATTCATCACCAAAGTTGGGAAAGACTTGTTTGGCCAAAACATGATGACCCATTTTTACCGGGAAGGGTTCCCGGCGGAGGGTATTCTTGTGGATTCCAACGAGCTTACTGGCATGGCGCAAATCTGGGTAGCAGAAAGCGGTGAAAATGCCATCACTGTTGCCCCCGGAGCCAATAGCAAGCTGTTACCTGCTGATCTGGAAGAATTTACTGAATCGATACGATTATCGGGTGTGGTGTTGATGCAGTTAGAGATCCCCATGGAAACCGTGAGCCGGGCGGTGGAGTTGGCATGGCAGGGTGGGGTGAAGGTGATTCTGAATCCGGCGCCAGCGCAGCTGTTGAACCCCGACTTATTACACAAGGTATGGCTGCTGACACCCAACGAGTCGGAGGCTACGCTGCTGACCGGTGTACGGGTTGATGGGGTGGAATCAGCGAAGAAGGCTGGGCAGAAACTCCTGGAGCAAGGTGTGCAAAATGTGATCATCACCTTGGGGAAGAGGGGCAGTGTGCTTTGTAACGAAAAAGGATCGAGACATTTTGATGCCTATCAGGTCGAGGCGGTAGATTCCACTGCAGCAGGGGATGTCTTCAATGGATTTGTAGCTGTTGCCATTGCCAGTGGAAAGAATCTTGAAGATGCCATACCT
>JAAYIP010000177.1 GCA_012523435.1 Bacteroidales bacterium
AATCGCTGGAGAAGGAACTAATGGAATCACCGAAGAGGGTGCCTGGGTTACCCCGTTTGTCCTCGGAGCCGATGATGGAAACACCATGGTGGTCGGATACAAAAACGTGTGGATCAGCCGAAACGTTCGCAGTGGCGGAACCATCACCTTCAGGAAAATCTCCGATAACCTGGGCGGAAGTAATACACAGAACATGTCGGCAATTAAGCAATCCCCGGTTAATGTCAACACCCTGTATGCCCTTAGAAGCGACTCAAAAATGTTCCGGACCGACAATCTATATGAAATGGCTGTCACCTGGATCGATCTAACTCCGGCATTCCCGGCAAGCGGAACCCCAACCGCCATCGAGTGCCACCCTTATGAAGCCAATACCATTTACCTGATTCAGGCTGGAAAAGTGTTCAAATCACTCAATAAAGGCGGCACCTGGACAGACATCACCGGAACTCTGCCCAACGTCACCAAAAAAACCATTGTGTACGACAAAACCAGTGACGAAGGTTTATACGTGGGCACCGATGCGGGTGTCTATTACAAAGATGCCACCATGGACGATTGGGTCCTTTACGGAGACGGCTTGCCAGTATCGGTTTCGGTTTCCGAACTGGAGATCTATTACGACCGGCTCGACCGGGCTGATTCAAAGCTTCGTGCATCCTCTTATGGCCGCGGAATGTGGGAAACATCCCTGGCTCCTGCCGAGGTGATCCTGCCACCAACCATGCTCCAAGCTTATGTCGAAGAACAGGAAGTCGAACTGACCTGGCTCGCACCGTTCTACGCACAGAATGTTGTCAACTATCAGATCATCCGGAATGGTGAAGTGCTGACAACCTTCAACGGCCTGAACTATGTAGATAATACCGTCGAAGAAGATGTGGATTATACCTATGAAATTGTCGCTGTCTATGCCGGAAACATTCTTTCATCAGCATCCAATCAGGTGAGTGTCTCAATTATTGGAGATATTGAAATCCCTTACCATCAGACTTTCGACCACAGTAAAGGTGGGTGGAACGCCAAAAATTCGATCGAAGGCTGGATGCACGGCACCGCCGAAGAGCTTCAGATCAGCGGTCGGGAAGGCAAGTTTTTTGGCGCCAACAGCTTTGCTGCCGGTGCCGGCTTCCACGTTACCGACTACCTCTACACCCCTTCGATCGACCTGAGTGCTTATGCCGGACAGACGATAACCCTGCGCTTTGCCTCGACCATGCGGCAATTCCGTAGATACGACAAGTTTAGTGTATGGTTCCGCCCGCAACCAGAAGCCGAATGGCAATTGCTCAAGGAGATGTCGCCACTAAGCAATGCAGTCTGGATCTGGGATACTACTCAGATTGACCTTCCGGAGGAAGCCATGACCGATAAAATGCAGATCGGATTCTTCTATGACGACTCTAAAGAGTATGCCTGGGGTGCTGCAGTTGACGATGTCGAACTGTTCCATAACACTACCAGCATTCAGACTATCGATCAACTCGCTACCCTGAGGGTTTATCCAAATCCATCACACGGTGAATTTGTGTTCGAAATGAACTCAAAACCTGGCACTTACACCCTAAGGGTGATCAATAACACCGGACAGGTCGTCAGGGAAATCATTCGCACGAGTGATAACGGTAACCTTACTGAAAATCTTGACCTTACAAGAGAGCCTAAAGGAGTCTATTACCTCCTGATTAGCTCACCGGATGGTGAATGGAAAGAAAAGCTTACTGTTCAGTAAGCTACAGGCTCTTATTTTAACATGATTTAATGCCGGTTTACTTTGGTAAGCCGGCATTTTTTTGGGAAAATCCCTAACTTGCATGTTTCATCATTCCACAATTATTATGGCTACCCAGACTACCCGAAGAAGAAAATTTACCCTCCTGTGGATCCTTGCTTTCCTGTTGGTTTTGCCCCTACAGGCCCAGGAAAACCCTGATAAACAGGCAACTGATTATTCATCCTATCCATTTTGGATTGATATGATGGATGACCCGGGAGCCAATTTTTACGAAGTCCAACGTGCTTTCGAAGCCTATTGGGATGGCCGTCCTACCCGGCGTGGCGATGGCTACAAGCCGTTTAAACGGTGGGAGTACTTTTGGCAGTTAAGGATCAACCCCGATGGCACCTTCCCCGAACCAGGAAGAGTATATCACGAATATCAAAATTTCGTAGAAAATCAACCAGAGGATGGCCGCTTTAAGTCGGAACAAACCCGCTGGACTGAACTCGGTCCGAAAACCCGACTCGAATACGGCGGATACGTTGGGCTAGGGCGCCTAAATGATATAGCCTGTCATCCTACCGATACAAGCATCATCTATGTGGGAGCCCCTTCCGGCGGAGTATGGAAAACAACCAATGGAGGCCGTTCCTGGTTCCCGAAATCAGATAACCTTCCCTCATTGGGGGTTTCCAGCATCTTGATCCATCCCACCCGGCATGATGAGCTGCTGGTGGGAACCGGCGACCGCGACCACGGAGATGCTCGCGGAATCGGCGTGCTCTTTAGTCCCGACGGTGGAAACTCCTGGGAGATTCGTAACCAGGGAATGGGGGAGGTTACCGTTGGCATGATGACTCGCCACGAAACTAACCCCGATATTGTTCTGGCTGCTACCAGCGGTGGAATCTTCAAAACAACCGATGGCGGAATCTCCTGGGCAAGAAAATCTTCCGCAGGTGGGCATTATAAAGACATCAAATACAAGCC
>JAAYIP010000178.1 GCA_012523435.1 Bacteroidales bacterium
GACCTGAACCGTTTCTTTGTTGAGGCGAAGCCAGCATCTCCTTACCCGCTCTTTCCCAAGGGTGGTACTCATTGGTCGACCGGCGGGATGGTCACAGCGGCCGATACCCTGTTGAAATTCATCGACAACCGTTTTGATTTTGAGATGCCTGAGATCGAGGTTATCCAGGTTGAGATGAGTGATTCCCTGCGAGACACCGACGATGATGTGGTGCGGATCATGAACCTGATGTTTGCTCCGAAGCATCCGAAGATGGGTTATCCGGAGTTTCGTCTCGTAGGAGGCGATACCACCCACTTGCCCCGGGTGTTAGCCATATCGGATAGCTACTATTTTAACTTTTTAAATGCCAAGATTCCAGCGCAAGCCTTTGATAATGAGGCTTTCTGGTACTATAATCAGACCATCTATCCCGAAAACTGGTCACAACCCACCGATACCAGCCATATCGATATCCGTCGGGAAGTTGAAAGCATGGATGTGGTGCTGATCATGGTAACCGAGCGGTTTTACCATCGGTTCGACTGGGATTTTGTGGATATTCTGCACAGTTACTATTATCCGGATGCCGAGAAGGAGCATCGGTACGAACGAATGCGAAGGATCTTACACTTTTACAGTTGGTTTGACGACTTGATCAAGCAGGCCGACTATACGGGTAAACGAATTGAGCCGCTTTTGAAGGGACATGCTGATTATCTGATGTGGGAAGATGATCAGGCAGGAAAGATTCCGCACGACGTGGATTATTACCGTTTCAATATCACCAAGGATTCGGTCTGGATGAAACAGATCCGCGAGAAGGCTCAGATTAATGGGATCAGTGTAGAGGAACAGGTGAGGCTTGATGCCCGGTATATCCTTGAAAATCAGAATCAATAACCAGGTTTGCCCAACAATCTGAACATATTCTTTTTATATAGTTCCACCCCGGGTTGGTCAAAAGGATTGACTCCCAGCAGGTAGCCACTCAAGGCGCAGGCTTTCTCAAAGAAGTAGAGTAAATCGCCAATTCCCTCTTCCCCGTATTTTGTACTGATGATTCTGATCACTGGAACGCCACCTTCGGCATGTGCGAGGATCGTTCCCTGGCTGGCTGCCTGGTTGATGTCAGATACTGTTTTGCCTGTCAAGAAATTAAGTCCGTCGAGGTCTTGGGGATCTGAGGGGACTTCCGGTCCCGGGCCTTCCTCCAGTTCTTCGAGCAGGGTTTCGATCAGCATTCTGGGGCCATCCTGCATATATTGCCCCATGGAGTGCAGGTCGGTGGTATATCCAGCTGCTGCCGGGAAGATTCCCTTGCCATCTTTTCCTTCACTTTCGCCGTAGAGTTGTTTCCACCATTCAGCAACATACTGAAGCTGAGGCAGAAAGCTGCCAAGTACTTCGATCAAAAAGCCTTGCTGGTGAAGTGCATAGCGTGTTGCAGCGTATTGGAAAGCTGGATTTTCATGGAATGGCGCCGTACGGGTTAAATTAGCCATACGATCGGCACCGGTTAACAGGCCTTCAATATTGTAACCTGCCAGGGCGATAGGGATCAGGCCTACCGGGGTTAGGACGCTGAAGCGGCCACCCACATCATCCGGGATGGTATAGGTGAGGTAGCCTGATTTATCCGCCAAGCTCCGAAGGGCTCCCCGCTGGCCGTCGGTAATGGCAATGATGCGTTTGGTGGCTAGCTGGGGACCGACGGCCTCCTCC
This sequence comes from Bacteroidales bacterium, assembly GCA_012523435.1. Taxonomy (GTDB): domain Bacteria; phylum Bacteroidota; class Bacteroidia; order Bacteroidales; family UBA12481; genus UBA12481. The sequence goes on from JAAYIP010000178.1 coordinate 1,705, forward strand.
AGGGCCCGTCTGAGAATCCGGAAGGCGATAGCCGGTTCGGTGGTCGTGCCGGATTTGGAGATCACCACGATGCCCCAGTTCTTGTCTTTGAGATTGGCTATCAGGCTATTAAAATAAGGCCCATGCATGTGATGGCCGGCGAACAGGATTTCCGGACCGGGGCGATTTTGGCCGAAAGGATCGGCCAGACTATCGATCACTGCTCTTGCGCCCAGGTAGGAGCCGCCAATGCCAATGACCACAATGGTATCGAGGCCTTCGCGGAAGCGGTTGGTTTCAAGGGTGAACTTTTGGGCGTCGTTTAACGATCTGCGGGGCAGGTCGAGCCATCCGAGAAAATCGTTTCCGGCGCCGGTACGGCTCATCAACTGATGTTCGGCCTCCTGTATGGCCGGTTCCAACTGCTCGAGCGTTCCGTCTGGTAGAAAAGGTAGCGCGTGCGAGAGATCGATTGTGAGTGACATATTACTGTTCTTCAGGTTTTTTGGATTGACTTTTTTCGGGTCTCATCTGAGGAAAGAAGAGAACATCCTGGATGGAAGGTGCGTTGGTCAGGATCATCGTGAGCCGGTCGATGCCAATGCCCAGGCCTGAAGTTGGTGGCATGCCATACTCGATGGCGCGGAGGAAATCTTCATCCAGAGCCATGGCTTCCTGGTCGCCCCGTTTGGCCAGGGTAAGCTGTTCTTCAAAGCGTTCGCGCTGGTCGATGGGGTCGTTCAGCTCGGTGTAGGCGTTGCAGATCTCTTTGCCATTGCAGATTCCCTCAAAGCGTTCAACAAGGCCGGGGACCGACCGGTGTTTTTTGGCTAGTGGGGACATCTCAATGGGATAATCCATGATAAAGGTCGGCTGGATCAGCTTAGCTTCACAGAACTCACCAAACAGTTCGTCGATCAGCTTGCCTTTCCCCATGGAGGAGTCTGTCTGTACGCCCAGCTTATGGCAGGTGGCGCGTAGCTCCTGCTCATCCATCTGGCTAACATCCACTCCGGCAAATTCTGCAATAGCTCCATACATGGTGTAACGTTTCCACGGACGCTTGAAGTCTATTAGGTTGTTGCCCACCTGTACCTGCGTTGTTCCATGCAGCGCAAGGGTGACTTTCTCAACCATCTCCTCCACCAGGTCCATCATCCAGTAGTAGTCTTTGTACGGAACGTACAGCTCCACCTGGGTGAACTCTGGGTTGTGAAAGCGATCCATCCCCTCGTTCCGAAAATCTTTGGCGAACTCATACACTCCTTCGAAGCCGCCAACAATCAATCGCTTGAGATACAGCTCGTTGGCAATACGAAGGTAGAGGGTCGTGTCGAGTGTATTATGGTAGGTGGTAAATGGCCTAGCGGCGGCACCACCGTGAATAGGTTGGAGAACCGGGGTTTCCACTTCGAGGTATCCGCGGGTGTCGAGGAAATCGCGCATGGTGCTGATGATCCGGGCTCTCTTAACGAACACATCCTTAATGCCAGGGTTCACAATCAGGTCGAGGTACCGTTGGCGGTAGCGCTGCTCGGGATCCGAGAAGGCATCGTAGAGGGTGCCGTCTTTTTCCTTGACGACCGGGAGGGGTTTGACCGATTTCGACAGGAGAATCAGTTCGTTTACGCTGATGGTTAGTTCTCCCACCTGGGTACGGAATACGGATCCCTTAACGCCGATGATGTCGCCAATATCTAACAGCCTCTTAAAGAAAGTGTTGTAATAATCTTTTGCCTCACCTGGGCAGAGTTGATCGCGGTTGACATAGATCTGGATTCTTCCGGAATGATCCTGAATCTCGGCAAAGGAGGCTTTTCCCATGATCCGGCGGGTCATGATTCGGCCTGCCAAGCTAATCTCCTGGAAATCATCTGGGTTATTATCGAAATGTTGATGAATGGCTTTTGCGGAGGTGGTAACGGGATACGCAGCTGCCGGATAGGGATCAATTCCCATGGCCCGGATCTCGTTGAGAGTTTGTCGTCTAATTTCCTCTTGTTCACTAAGTTCCAACATGGTTTTGCTAATAAAATTTGAGCAAAGATACTTTTAACCCGGCTGATAACAAAAAGGCAAAATTTGCTTACTTTTAAAA
>JAAYIP010000019.1 GCA_012523435.1 Bacteroidales bacterium
CTGTTGATGCTATTCAGGCTAAAGTTGGGAATATTGAGAGCTTTTCTGTGGTAGGCAAACACTTTAGGGGATCCGTACACGATTGGAGTACAGACTTCTAACATTCGAGGATCAAGCAATGCCTTGATAATCACCTCGTAACCAACTCCATTGATATCTCCTTGGGTTATCCCGGCCACAATTTTTGAATCTTCCATTTTATCTAATTATTCAGATAATTATTTCTGATGAATTCTATCAGCAAACGCACACCAACACCGGTAGCTCCCACTCCGCGATAGCTGTCTCGTGTTGGATTATAAGCAGTTCCAGCAATATCCATATGAATCCATGGATAGGAAGTGAAATATTCCAGGAACTTTCCGGCGGTGATAGCACCGGCCAATCTTCCGCCAATATTTTTCAGGTCGGCAATTTCTGACTCCAGCATTTTGCCATAATCGGCCCACAAGGGGAATTGCACCACGCGCTCCATGGTTTGGAAACCTGCCTCATCAAGCTTGCGGAACAACTCTTGGGGAGCGGTTCCCATGACAGCTGTGGCGAGTGGTCCCAAGGCAACCTGGGCTGCTCCTGTCAGGGTGGCTAGGTCGATCACCAATCCCGGTTGGTATCGTTTGGCATAAAGCAATGCATCGGCCAAGATCAGGCGGCCTTCAGCATCGCAGTTCAGCACCTCAACCGTTGTTCCATCCTGATACTTAATAACATCACCCGGAACATAGGCGTTACCATCCGGGCGGTTATCCGTTGCCGGGATCAGGGCGATAGTTTTAACCGGAATATTGAGCCGCGCCAAGGCTAATATGGTCCCTGCAACAGCAGCTGCACCGGCCATATCAATCTTCATCTCATCCATACTATTGGGGGTTGGCTTCAAACTCAAACCGCCCGTGTCAAACATCACGCCCTTCCCTATGAGGACCAAGGGTGATTCATTGACTGGTTTTTCCGGGTCCCAAGTCATGATGATAAACCGTGGCGGATCGATGCTTCCCTTATTAACAGCCAGCAGTCCAGCCATTTTTAGCGCCTCAATTTTGGCTTTATCATAAACCTCTACCGCCAACCCTGCTTATGTTCCTACCTGCTTCAATTCTTCCGCTAGGCGAGAGGCTGTCAGCCAGGATAGAGGCTCATTAACCAGATCCCTTGTAAAGAATACAGCTTCAGCCGTTATTTGTTATTCATTGATAATCTGAGAGCTCAGACCATAAACCCCCACTTTCTCAAGACTTAGCTTTTTGTTGCTTTGCTTGGAAAAATATTTCAGAAACTGGTAACTAGCCAGAAGCATACCTTCTAGCAAGCATATAGCAAGTTCTTGGTTAGGAGCCTGGTTGATCAACAGGGCTTCTTTCCATTTCAGCTGACCGGCGAGGATGATGATCTCAGCGCCGGATTTTCTGAGCGACTCCATCAACCCCAGATCCTTTTCTCTGGCATCAGGAACTACCACCAAATCCATCCGGTCGAAGTGATTGACCTGGACAAGCTGCATAGATTCGGTCAGGCTTTTATCCAGATAAGCCTTTTGGGCGGGTGTCCAATCATATTCCAGGGCATCCTCCCGGCTCCCAAAAAACAGGATCCGGTTGAGGCTGGGATCTATCGTATCACAGTGATATGAAATGAGTGCCATAAGCCACGAAAATAAGTTTGTAAAGTTAAAAAAAACTAGGGCATACCGACGATCAACCTTACAATTAGCCTAACTTGCGAGCCAGAGTAGGCATCAAATGAACTATACAGAAGAGATACTCAACAGAGCAAGGGAAGGAGCCCCTCCGGATTTTGATGAAGCCCTTCACTTATACACACATGCTGGCGACGGAGAGTTAATGGAGGCAGCCCATGCCATTAGGATGGAGCTTAACCCGACCATGGAAGTAGGTTGGATCATCGACAGAAATGTCAACATCACCAATGTCTGTGTTTCGTTCTGTAAATTCTGCAACTTCTGCCGCAAGAGTGTTGATGAGGATGCCTATGTAACTACCCTCGACCAGTATCGTGAAAAGATCGAACAGTTGTTTCGACTGGGAGGGCGCCAGTTGCTTTTACAGGGTGGGTTGCACCCTAAACTGGGGCTAGATTTCTACACTGAACTGTTCAGCCGACTCAAAGCAGAATATCCCGAACTGAGGCTTCATGCGTTGGGACCGCCTGAGATTGCGCACATCGCAAGATTAGAAAAAGCTGATTATCAAACAGTTTTAACTAAACTTATTGATGCTGGCCTCGACTCCCTGCCAGGAGCAGGAGCGGAGATTCTGGTTGACAGAGTAAGGAAGATAGTTTCCCCCGGAAAATGCAGTGCAGAGGAGTGGCTGGAGGTGATGCGTGTAGCACACCGCATGGATCTTCCAACCTCAGCAACGATGATGTTTGGTCATGTAGAGACGATAGAAGAACGTCTTGAGCATATGATCCGACTTCGTCAGCTGCAGTCGGAAAAGCCAGCTGAAAGTCGGGGTTTTCTCAACTTTGTTGCGTGGCCGTTTATGGATGAAGGGACTGTTTTGCGGAACCGATTGGGCATTCGCAACACGGTAGATTCCCGTACGTATATCAGGACGATTGCTTTGGCGCGGATCATTCTAAACAACATTCCGGCCATTCAGGCATCATGGTTAACGGTGGGCAAAACCATCGGGCAGCTTTGTCTGCATGCCGGAGCCAATGATTTTGGGTCGGTCATGATTGAAGAGCATGTCGTTTCTGCAGCCGGAGCCAATCATACCTTTGATGCCAAGGGCATTCAGCAGGCTATCCGTGAAGCGGGTTTTATCCCGCGACAGCGAAACCAGCTCTTTGAGTGGGTAGATTAGTCGGGAAACCGAATAGTTTTGAGGATGCTCTCAACCTTCCGGATGTGGTTACGCTTATTGGTTCTGGGAGCATAAACAAACCCAAAAGTGGTAACCAACCGGTCGCGTTTTTCATCCACCAATGTCCAGGATACAAATGGTCCACCCATAAATGCACCTTCCGTCTCCCATAATCCCTTCAGTTCCCTAACGTAAACACTGTCCAGGGTAAAAGCCCGGGTGCTGATGGGATAATCCAGTTCCAAGGCCATATAGGAACCAGTGGCAGGTCCCGGAACCCGAGGCTTCATATATTGATCAATGGAGGTGACCAACCGATTGTATTCCAGCTGGGATTCATCCGTATAGGGGGTCGACCAGATCAGGACACCTTGGATAATATCCTGGGGATCATACTGTACCCAGATAAAGTTACCTGTATCTATCCTAGCCTCAAATCCTTTGGGGAAGGCGATATCAATCTGATGCTTGGAGGATAACTGGGTAGCGAGAGGCACATTCTGATATCGGCGGTTGAATGCTGCCTGGCGGTCCACCTCTCCCTCACGGAAAGTATTCACTATTATTTCCCTGTTCTCTTCAATCAGTTGCATAAACGACTCTTTATCAGGAGCATGAAGGCGCATCAGGTACTGATCGGCAGCCCAATAATCTTTTACTGCATTGATCTCAGCCTTAGTGATATGGGGACCGATTTCCGTCAGGATTAAGTTTCTGGCAGGCCGGATCATATTACCGAAAGCAGTTGGTGGAATATGAATCAGGTCGAACATTGGTTCAGCCCCTTCCATACCTGTTTGGGGCAGGGATGGTTCATCCTGGGTGAGTATTCTGACCAGGGAATCTCCGATAGCACCTTTGTAAAAATCATCAGCCAGAACGAGGATAAGTTCTCCTGGTCGACCGGTGCAAGGGGGCAAGGTCACCCCCTTTCGATTTGAGCATGAAACCATTGTCCCAAGAATCAGAACACTCAGGATAAAGAAATTAGCAACTCGTTTCATGGTTAAATCTATTTGGTGAATAGTTTAAGAATGTCATTTCCGTTGGCGTAGATCACCAGACTCAACAGGACAAGCATACCGATAATCTGAGCGACCTCCATGAATTTCTCCCCCGGTTTTCGTCCGGTGATAATTTCAAACAGCAGGAACAGCACGTGCCCGCCGTCAAGAGCTGGAATCGGTAAAATATTGACGACAGCCAGCATAATTGAGAGGAAGGCCGTCATATTCCAGAATGTCAACCAGTTCCACGAAGATGGGAAAATATTTCCAATAGCGATGAAACCTCCGACCGATTTATACGCTTTTGTCTCGGGAGAGAAGATCAGTTTAAGGTCTTTGAGGTAGGAGGAGATCATTTTGACTCCTTTTGAAACTCCTGCGGGGATAGATTGGAAAAAGCTATAACGGATCTCTTTCAGATTAAAAAAGGAGAGGGCAGCAACCGGGTAAACACCGATTTTTCCTGTTTCGGGCACCAGCATGGGGAACGAGAGTTGTTGTCCCTCTCGCTCCACCAGGACGTTGACAGAATCGCCGGCGTGTTTTTGTAACTCCATGGCAAACAGGTAGAAATAGGGATATTCTGAGCCATTAAAGCCCATCAGGAGGTCGCCCGGTTTCATCCCCGACTGCTCTGCAGGGGATCCCTTTTCAAAGCGTTCAGCCACAAATGGGAAGGCGATATAGATAAACCCCTTTTTCTCTCTCATCAGTTGCAGGTATTCAGCCACAAAATTATCCGGGACAGGGATATCGATTTTTTCACCCTGGCGGTCCACCTGAATGGATTGGGCTCCTTTGTAGACAATCTGCGGGATCAGGTCATCAAAATCCTCGATGGTCTGATGGGCCAAGGTCAGGATCTTATCGCCATGCTGCAGTCCCATATCCAGCGCAAGACTATCGCACACGATGCCATATTTAGCCTCCTCGAGGGGAAGATACTTTTCACCCCAAGCCATCAGGACCATGGAGTAGATCAGAAAAGCAAACAAGACGTTAAACAGGACTCCTCCGAGCATAATAAGCAGTCGTTGGCCGGAGGGCTTTGATCGAAACTCCCAGGGTTTAGGCTCCTGTTTCATTGCCTCTTTGTCCATCGATTCATCGATCATACCTGAGATCTTGACGTATCCTCCCAGGGGTATCCAACCAACACCATACTCGGTTTCGCCGCGCTTAAACTTGAACAGAGAGAACCAAGGGTCAAAAAACAGATAGAATTTCTCTACTCTGGTTTTAAAGATTCGGGCAAAGATGAAATGGCCAAACTCATGGATGATGACCAGGATAGAAAGACTCAGTATCAGTTGGGCTGCTTTTACAAGAAAAACCATGGTTCACAGTTAGTTAGACGAAAGACCGGGCAATACACCGGGCCTCTCGATCGGATTCGACATAATCATTTAAACCTGCTTTTTGCAGGAAAGTTGCTTTTTGCAGGGTACGTTCAATCACGCGTGTCATATCGAGGAATCCCAGGCGATTAGCCAGAAACGCTTCGACTGCAATTTCATTAGCTGCGTTCATGACACAAGGCATATTACCTCCTGTTTTCATCACCTCGATAGCAATTCCCAGGTTCGGGAATCGCTCTACATCTGGCTTTTGGAATGTTAATCCAGGATACTTGGCAAAATCGAAACGGGGGTAGCCTCCAGGGAGGCGTTCGGGATAACTCAGGGCATATTGAATTGGCAGGCGCATATCGGGCAAGCCGAGCTGCGCTTTGAGAGAGCCATCTTTGAACTGGACCAGGGAGTGAACGATGGATTGAGGATGGACGATCACATCGATTTGATTGGGATCGAGATCGAACAGCCACTTCGCCTCAATGGCTTCGAGGCCTTTATTCATCATGCTGGCTGAATCGATGGTGATTTTAGCTCCCATGCTCCAGTTGGGATGGTTCAGTGCCTGTTCGCGGGTTACGCGTGAGAGTTCATGAAGGTTAAGATTCAGGAATGGTCCGCCGGAGGCTGTCAGCCAGATCTTTTCAACGCTTGAAGGCTGCTCCCCTGTAAGGCACTGGAAAATGGCGGAGTGTTCGCTATCGACCGGCAGAAGATCGACTTGGTGTTTACGGGCCAGAGTGGTAACCAGATCACCGGCAACCACCAGAGTCTCCTTATTTGCCAGGGCGATCTGTTTTCCAGCCTGGATGGCACTGATAACTGGCAGAAGACCTGCAAAGCCTACCATTGCGGCCAGAACGATATCGATTCCTTCACCAGCCACCACATCTGAAAGGCGCTCATTCCCAGCTAATACTTGGATTGGCAAGCCAGAGAGACCTTCCCGTACCCTAGCAGCGTGGTCCTTATTGGTGATGACCACAGTTTCGGGATGAAAGGTTTGTGCCTGTTCAATGAGCAGCTCCCAATTGGAGCGTGCCGTAAGTAGCTTAATATTAAAAGCTTTCGGATTCCGACTGATCACATCGAGGGTCTGTCGGCCGATAGAACCGGTTGATCCGAGTATGGCAATGCCTTTCATCATTCAAAAGCCATAAAATGTTCAGGATTCAGGGGTGTACCCATATGCCAGAGTTCGAAATGCAGATGCGGCCCGGTGGTTAATTCTCCCGTATTACCCACAATAGCAATCACCTCACCAGCTCGAACTCGATCGCCCGTTTTCTTAAGAATCTGCTTATTATGTTTATAAACGGAAAGCAGATTATGATCATGTTGGATCTGCAGGGTATAGCCTGTTTCGGTGGTATAATCGGCCATAATAACCGTTCCATCCAGGGTTGCTTTGATCGGTTGATTGGCAGCAGTTGCCAGATCCACGCCAAAATGCCGACGGGCATAATCAAAATGAGCCATGATCAAACCGCGCACCGGTGGGAAAAAGTAGAGCTGATTAAGGTTTCGTAGCTCCGGAACACTCAGACCAGTTGCATCCACGTTAAAGCGCTGGGCTTGTTCCACTTCCAGCCGAAGTAGAGAATCACTCGAAGCACGATTATCTTGTATATCCCGCACCGAAATAGCTGGGGCTGGCTCCTCAGAGCTATGGTACACCGGCTCTCCACCATTAATCACCGTAATCATGTTTTCGATAAACTGATCTTTAAGATCCAACTGATACTCCAACGAATCGAGCCGTATGGCATTCATCCGGATGTTTCGGGTCATCTCTGCACCGGGGTATCCTGGAATCAGCTGTTTCAGAGGCGTAAACACAACGAGGGTGACTACCAAAACAGTATAAATGGTTAATGAAATAGCAATAGTGGTTATCACATTCATCCTCGACAGCTTCATCTGCCATACCTCCTCAAAGGTTGTCTCCCGACGGATAACCAGCAAATACTTGCTTTTCAGCTTGCTAACAAGTTTCTTCTTTTTTTCTGCCATCTGGATGAATCCGGTATATCAGGGCAAATATAGTACAATTGACGTGAAGTAATTTCCAGCTATTCGCCAGCCTCTCACAAATAAACTGATCAGAATGATAATTATGATTGGTTATCCAAAATTTTTGCCTATCTTTGTGCCCACACAAACCGCGGGGTGGAGAAGTTGGTAGCACGTTGGGCACATAACCCAAAGGTCGCAGGTTCAGGTCCGGTCCCCGCAACAAGAAAAAGCAGCTGAAAATTTAGTTCAGCGGCTTTTTTTATAGGATATTACCTAATTATTTTGATAATTTTGTTTTATCGTTTGAGTCTCAACCAGTCTAAAACTAATACCGAAGAACAATGAAAAGAATTTCACTCATGATTCCTGTTGTTTTATTAATGGCAGGTTTAGCATTAACTTCCTGCGTGAAGAAAAATACCATTCCGGTGGTCCAGTCCGTGATGGTGAGCCCATCAGCTGTTGATCCTGGGCAAACCGCGATGGTAACAGTCACGGCTGTTGATGTGGACATGGATCCTCTAACCTACAGCTATACCGTTAACGGCGGAGCTATTAATGGTACTACTGCGAGCGTTCAGTGGATCGCACCAAGCTCACCGGGAGCCTATTCAGTAACCGTTACCGTATCGGATGGCCGTGGTGGTACTGCTCAAGGAAACGGAGCACTAACGGTTAATCAGGTTAATACCTTTACCGGGATCTCCGGAAATGCCAGATTCCCCGTCGGGACTTCGGGCGACCTGGCCAATTCCAAGGTTAGTCTTTACACTTCTCAGGCCAACTGGAACAACAACGCTCCAATTAAATGGGGCGCTGTTACCGGATCCGGTGCTAATGTGACATTTACCCTGTCAGCTAACCCCGGCAACTACTACGTTGATATCTGGAAAGATATCGATAACAGCGGTTTCTGGTCAGCTGGCGATTTTGTCGGCTGGTATGGTTCCGGCGGACTTGGGGCACCGGCACTTACAGAAGTTCAACTTTCTCAAGGACAAAACTTTAGCATGGACGTCACCATGTTTATTATTTAAACGCCCACTAAGAAGAATAAAAAAGCCGGCAAGCAATGCCGGCTTTTTTTGTTATTGAACAATCAAACGGGTCGACCTGATGTTTGCACCCTGCTGCAAGCGTATAAGATAAATACCTGGGGACCAGCCACTAATATCCTCAACCAACTGATTTTCAACGCTGGCTGGCACCTCACGGTACAATACCGTGCGACCCATTCGGTCATAAACCCATATCAGCGACTTATGACCCGGAACTCCCTCAAAATCCAGCTTAATAAGTCCGCTGGATGGATTGGGATAAACTGATAGCCCACCCATCAGATCAACCAACCCGGTTGACGCGGTACCCGCTACATTGATGGCCTGTACATAGAAATTATTAACCTCATTCGACTCAGACACCAACTCCCCGCTGTCAACCCATCCAATTAAATAATAGGCACCAGCAGGAATACCTTGAGGCATAGCAAATCCAGTATTTAGTAACGCATTGGACTTACTACCCAATAGCCTGGAATTCAGGGAACATAACAGGATATCACTATCATCCAGGTGCTCATCGACAGACAAATAGAATGAAGTTGAATAGGAGGATGCCGCAACAGCTCCGCTATTATACACATTAAATGTTATCCGGACATTTGACTGCGGAGTAAGAAGCGAAGGGAAAAGGGTAATAAACGTGATCTGGAGATCAGCAATGTTTCCGTTAATAACAATTGATCTGTACGCCGTATTGTTACCTTCATTTGACTCCATCACTTCTTCGGATGCATCAGCCTTAATCAGTACATACCAATTGCCGGGAGCCACTCCGGAAGGCAACTGAATGTAATCACCCGTGACCGTCATGGATGATCCCGGTTCAAGCGCCGCAACACGACCATAAGCAATCATTTCATCAGAATCATCCAATTGCTGGTCGATCGATAGGTACAGCCTCATTTCTGACTCGGCCGAAGCTAGGCTTCCCGTGTTTCTCACTTGACAGGAGATATCAATTGAGCCACCCGGCGCCACATCCGTTGGACTGACCACAAAATCGCTGATAGTCAAATCTGGAAGTGACTGATACGTAATGGTTACCGACACTTCCACCGACCCGGGCGACTCCCCTTCGGGAAAGCCATAGATCGCCGTAACATAATAGGTATATTCACCAGGATCCAATCCATTATCAGCATAACTCCTAACCTCAGGATCATCAATCCGGACTATCGCTGCACCATCGCGAAAAATCCGGTAACCATTCAGCGTGGCGACTGACTCATCCGGCGCATCCCAGGATAAAAAGATCGTGTTGAGATTTGTAGTCGCATTTAAATTTTTAGGAGGATTAAAGACCGGATTGCCTACTATGATCGTAACGGTGGCACTATTGTTAACCTCAATTGACTCATTCACATCTCCATCAGCATCAGCCAAGAAAAGTACATACCATCCCCCACTCTCCTGCCCTTCCGGAATGGTTGCAGTGATCGAAATATCTTGCCCGGCCTCCGAGGGTAAGGCACCCACTTCGACTGCTGCCAGCTGTCTATCGTTTGAACTAAATACCTGATCCTTCGACAAATAAACCCGCATTCTGCTATTCCCAGCATCCGCATTACCACCATTAACTACCCTGCAAATCAGCTGCACCTCTTGCTCTGCCTCCACATTTCGTGGTTGCACATCCTGATTCACCACCAGGAGATCGGGCTGGGGTTCTTGGCTGACCGTAATCGACACTATATTGGACGGGGCTGATTCTCCCGAAGGAGAGCTGTAAAGTGCTGTTACAAAATAATCATA
>JAAYIP010000020.1 GCA_012523435.1 Bacteroidales bacterium
CTCCGTTCATCATCTTCCTGGGTCTCGCCTTCCTGTTCCGAACCGATATTGGCTTGGACATCCGGTTGCCGGTCTGGGCAAACCCCAGCAAACTGGCGAAAGTCATTTATGAGATCCTGCTCTTCAGCTCCTTCACCACCTACAGCATCCTGGCCTATATCCTGCTGACTCGCCACCGCAAAGCCATCCGCGAAGAGTTTTCGTACAGCTCCGGGAAAATCACCCTGACCTGGTTGCTCTTTCTTTCAATCACCGTGTACGCTTCTTACGCTCTTACCTTTCTGTCGGCTGGCATTCAGATGTTTGTCATCCACCTGCCTTTCGACCCTAAAATATTCTCATTCATTGGGTTAACCCTTATTTCCTTTGCCTTCAGTTTTTATGGCCACCAGCAATCCGGTATATACCATGGACGAAAACCAGCGATCATAGAACTCCCCATGGAGGAAAACTCTGGCAAATATGCGAAATCAGGCCTGAGTCAGGATGAACTGATTGCCATCACAGAGTCCTTACAGAAACTCATGGAAACAGACCAACTGTTTACAAACCCGGAATTGACTCTTGCGGATGTGTCGGAAAAACTGGCTATCCCCCGGCATCACTTAACGCAGGCAATCAATACCGTTTTGAATAAAAATTTCTTTACCTATATCAACGAACTGAGGGTAAAACTTTTCCTGGAACGGTTCGTTCAGCGGAAATATAAAGGCTACACCATCTTAGCCATCGCCTATGATTGCGGATTTAATTCCAAATCCACCTTCAATTCCGTATTTAAAAAGATTACCGGATGCACCCCGACGGAATACCTCAATTCTCTCTGAATCTAGCGGATACAAGTCCGATCCAATTGGCTCGGACGTCCTGATTCCTGAGGCCGTTTAGCCCGAACGACAGGCTGGTTCATGGTTCGTATTTTTATAGAAAAAACCATGAATATGAAAACCATCCTGATCATTGCGTTGCTCCTATTGACCTGCCAGGCTTACCCGCAGGGAGTGTTCGAATCGAGCCTGTCGGGCGGATCTGATTCCGGAAACTCCCGGCTCTCAATCGGTGGCTATACCCGTGGTGCCGCATTTTTGGGGATCATCCCGGAGCAGGATCCCTACCTGCAGAGCCTCTATGCCGAAACTTCCATTAAAATGAAATACAATGGAGGCTCCTGGGGAGGTGCCTTCACCGATATCCGGTTCTATACCGGATCAGAATACAACGAAAAGGTGCACAAAATGGATCTCCGTGAAGCATATGCCGACTTTAATATCAATCGATTAGGACTTCGATTTGGTAAGCAGATTCTCTCCTGGGGGCGGGCCGACGGGTTCAACCCAACCGATAATCTGACGCCAAAAAACTACTTCGTCCGTTCCAGTGAGCCGGATGATCTCAAAATAGGAAACATTTTATTACGAGCTCAATATCAAGCACTTGACTTCCTTCGGTTAGAAGTCGATCTAGTGCCCTGGTATGCTCCATCGCTTTACCGCTTTGATTTGATTGAGATGCCTGCTTTTGTGCGTATCAATCCTGTAGTTCAGCCCGGATTTGCCTGGGATGATGGTTCTATTGGCGCTAAAGCAGATCTGATTTTCGGGCTGGTGGAGGGTGCGCTCTCCTGGTACAGTGGTTACGACCATCTCCCGGCACTGGCACCCGGGGCTGTGACCATGTCGCCAACCGAAGGTTTGGACGTGGGCATCAACCAAATACCCTATCGCCAGCAGGTTTTTGGGGCTGATTTTGCCACCACACTCCTGGGAACCGGATTGCGGGGTGAGTTTGCCTATAAAGTACCCGATACCGATTCCGCCCGCCCTTTCAAACCCAACCCTGAATTCCAGTGGGTGGTCAGTCTCGATCGGGGTTTTGGTCCATTGCGGCTCGTTGCGGCATATAATGGCAAGTGGGTCAAGGACTTCATCCCCGCCGATGCCCCTGGCGAATTCGATCCGGCAATTCTGGCCGATCCCTCCATCTGGCCTATGCTGGAAGGGATGTTTGCCAACCAGATCGGGTATTACAATCGTATTCTGTTCGACCAAACCCATGAAACCAGTCATACCGTATTGTTCAGACCTTCGTTGCAGCTGTTTCACGAATCCCTCGAGGTCGAAGCAGCCGTCATCTGGAATATCACCACTGAGGAGTATCTGCTTTATCCCAAAGTGACCTGGAAACACGGCAGCGGAATTCAGGCTTCCATGGGATATCAGCATTATGCTGGACCCGAAAACACTCGATTTAACTGGATTAAAGATGCCTTTAACGGCCCATTTATTGAATTTAAAGCCAGCTTTTGACCATGAAACTCATCGCCTTGCTTCCGATCCTCCTGATTGGTATGAGTGCTCCTCAAAACCCAACAGTTCTGGAGGTGACCATCAATCAGGTTAGAAGCACGAAAGGTCAGATCTTGCTCTCGGTGTACTCCGATCCAGCACAATATCCTTACAAACCATTCCGCACCTGCCCAGTTTCCAAAGACTCACTAAAAAACGGTCAGGTGAAAACCGTCATCCTCGGACTTCAACCTGGCACCTATGCGATGGGGCTGCTGGATGACGAAAACCTGTCCGGCGATATGGAGTGCAACATCATTGGGATACCAAAGGAGGGATTTGGATTCTCAAATAACCCCAGAACCACCCTCTCCAAACCAGATTACGATAAACTGATTTTTAATGTAGGACCGGGAACTACCCGGATCGACATCACCGTGCAATATAAACTCCGAAAATGAAGAACTTCCTTTTACTAAAATTCAGGTGGCCAATAATCATTCTGACAGTGGCTGTGGCCATCGCGTTCGGTATAGCCATTCCATCCATCCGTATTGAACCCGATATCGAATCCCTCATCCCCGACCGGATGCCCTCGAAGGTGAATACCGATCGATTGGAAGAGCTCTTCGGAGGGACCGATATGATCGTGATTCTCCTGGAAGCCGATGATATTCTGGAGAGTGAGGTATTGGAAAGACTCAGCCGGATTGAATCAAAATTCTCCGCCCTGGAAACCATTGAGCGCTCCATGTCGCTGTTTAGCATGCAGGATATCAAGGGATTAGACGGGATGATGGTGGTTGAACCCGCTGTTCCATTCATCCCGACGGGAGAGGAGGATAAGGAGGAGCTTCGCGAACGATTGAAAAAAAACGAACTGGTAATGGGGACTGTCCTCTCCGAAGACTTTCGATATGCTGCCATAATTGGAACACTAAGCACTCAGGCTGATAACAAGTTGCTGGTACAGGCGATCAACGAGGTCGTCGAAAACTGCCCGGGACCGGGAACAATCCAGATTGGGGGCTATCCAGTTGTTGCTGAATCCATTACGGATAACATTTTAAAAGACCTGAAATACCTTCTCCCGTTGGCCATCTTACTAATCCTGCTGATTCTATTCCTCTCTTTTCGGGATTTCAAGGGGGTCTTTCTTCCGCTGTCGGTGGTGTTCATGTCCATCCTGATCACTATGGGTATCATGCCACTCATCGGCTGGAAATTCACGTTAGTCACCGTTCTATTACCGATCATGCTGATAGCCATTGGCAATAACTACGGTATCTACCTGGTTAACAAATACATGGAAATCATCCGACACAAACCTAAAATCTCCACTCCTGCCTTACTTTCCACCCTATCCAAATCGCTGGATAAGCCGATATTACTTTGTGCCTTTACCACCATTGCAGGAATCTTGGGGCTTTTAGCCCATATCATCATTCCGGCCAAGCAGGTTGGTTTGCTGGCTGCCCTCGGAATTGCACTGGCATTGGTCATCAGTCTGACGTTCATTCCGGCAATGTTATCTGTCATGCCACGGTCGAAACTCAACGTTAGCCGGGACAAGCCTCACAGCGGACCATTGGAGCGGCTGCTTCACCGGATTGGCGAATCGATCAGTCGGAAACCCATTCATTATCTGATCATTATGAGCATAATTACGATCGTGATCGGGACCGGGATGCTGCGGCTGACTGTAGAAGGCAACACGGTGAATTTTTTTGGTAAAAAAGATCCCGTAAGGATCACATCCAACCTGATTGACAAGCATTTCGGGGGATCACAAAGCATCTCGATCCTATTTAAAGGTGATATCAAAGATCCGGAACTCCTGAAACGCATGGACTTATATGAGCAGGAGATTCTGGAGAAACCGGGTGTTGGTCAGGTTATGTCCATTGCATCGGTTATCCGGCTGATGAGCACCGCTCTAATGCCTGCTGATGACCCTCAATATGACCAGATTCCTGACACCCGTGAAGGGGTAGCACAGTATCTGGAGCTCTATGGAATGTCTGGTGATCCAGCTGATTTTGAGCAGCTTGTCGATTTCAATTATGAACACGCACAATTGATGGTCAGGATTGATGAAGCATCCAGCAGTACCGTATTGGATCTGACAAAAGAGATTAAACATTTGACTCAGGATGACCCTAATGTAGAGATGATTGGAGGCATCGGGCTGATCTCGGCTGAGCTGACGGATAGTCTGGTCAAAGGACAATGGCGTTCCGCGATTTTCGCCATTCTGATAGTTTGTCTGTTGGTTGGGTTGATCTTCCGGAACTATTCTGCCGGGCTGATTGTACTGATACCCTTAGGCATGGCCTGTATCATTCTTTTTGGGCTGATGGGCTGGCTGGGCATTCCGTTCGATCCTGCCACTGTGTTAATCACCTCCGTGATGATTGGATGTGGGGTGGACTATTCCGTTCAATACCTCTGGCGGCAGCGGGAGGAAGCCCGGTCAGGGCTGAGCACCACCCAGGCCATCGTGGCAACCTTGTCCACCACTGGTAAAGCGATCTGTTTCAATGCCTTGGCAGTAATGATCGGGTTCTCACCATTAATGCTTAGCACCTTTAGTCCCATCCGGTTCTTCGGTGTGATGATGGTTGTTTCGATCTTTTGCTGTCTAGTCGGTGCCTTGCTGGTGATACCTGCAATCAATATCCTGATCAAGCCAAAATTTATTGAGAAGAGCTAATGTCAAGAAATAATAATTACCACTATTTATTCAATACTATGAAAATCAACTATTTAATGATTGCTACTGGATTACTGGGATTTGGATTAGGATGTTTTGGTCAGGTTACACCCTCTGCCCGGGAGGTTATGGAGCGTTCGAGAGATCAGGCTAAGCTTTCGGGGCTGGAATCAAAGACCACATTGGAAATTTTTGATGGGAAAGGGAATAAGCGTGTCCGGGAAACGACCATGGCATCGCGGCTCTTTTCGGATGGGACGGAGAAGCGTGTCATCGTCTTTCTCGCCCCTGCTGATGTGAAAGGAACCGGGATGCTGATTTTTGATTATCCTGATAAGCCGGATGATATGTGGATCTATCTGCCCACACTCAGAAAATCACGAAAGATCGTATCAACAGAAAAAGGTAAGAGTTTCATGGGTTCTGAGTTTTCCAACGCAGATTTGGCGGTTGGCGGAATTGACGACTTCACCTATCAATTCGAGGGTAGTGAGGTGATGGATGGGGTTGACTGTTGGAAGATCCGGATGACTCCGGCCAATGCCACCATTGCCGCGGAGGAAGGGGGTACCGGGAGGATCACCTGGGTGGCCAAGAAAGACTATATGCCGAGGCGTACAGAATTTCTTGACAAATCAGGTAAGGTTTATAAAGAGCTCATCTTTGGCGGAATCAAGCTGATAGATCCAAAAGGGGGTAAATATTTCGTGACACACATGGAAGCCCGTAATTTGAAGAGCGGGCGTTACAGCATCATGAATATGGATCAGGTAGCCTTCAACCCATCGGTTAAAGAGGAGTATCTCACCCTCTCTTTTCTGGAAAACCAATAACCGGACAGTGTAAAAAGAAAGGAATAGGACGTTAAACACTTTTTTTACCAAAAAGGTGCCTGATTAAGAATATGTCCGTAACTTTATCATGGGTAAACATCAATTAATAGCCCGATATGAAGAAGATCTTTCGAACCATTTTTGGGCTGTTCAGCCTCACTGGGATCATGTTCACGTTCCAAGCATGCTACGGCACTCCACAGGATTTTGGCCTGGATGTTGCTATTTCCGGCAAGGTTCAATCAGCGGCTACCAAAACCGGTGTCCCAGATATTCGCGTGGAAATCACTGGTTTAGGGGGGCAGTACATTACAACGGAGCAGGACGGGAACTTTTTCCTGTACGTAGAGCGAGCTGATCAGTATCAGATTAAAGTCGAGGATGTCGATGGAGAACTAAATGGAAGTTTTCAGCCTTTGGATACCCTGATTACCTGCCCGGACGACCAGTCATATCTTGACGTGGTGTTAGAGCTTAAATAACAGGGCCTTGATCTCCAAGCTATCATTTAAACAACGTTTTCTCCTCGAAGTCTTCCGGCGTTTCCGGCATACGGAATCCCGCGAACACTCGTTGCGTTACCTTTTTTGGGAATGCACCCTGCGATGTAACCTCTCCTGTCGTCACTGCGGATCCGACTGTCTGAAAGATAGCTCCATAAAAGATATGCCCGCCGAGGATTTTCTCCGGGTGACAGCCGACATTGCCCAGGTTTATACACCTGGTGATATCACGGTGGTACTGACTGGCGGAGAGCCACTCATGCGTAAAGACCTGGAAATGATTGGCTTAAAACTTCGCCAACAAGGCTTTCGCTGGGGACTGGTTACCAATGGATTCAGCTTGACCAAAGAGCGTTTGAACCAACTGCTCAATGCCGGGCTTGGAGCCATCACCATCAGTCTGGATGGCCTGGAGGCGGAGCACAACTGGTTGCGCGGCCACCCCGACAGTCACCGGAGGGCTCTGGAAGCCATCCGAATGGCATCCGCGGAAAAGAGGCTCAATTCTGATGTAGTCACCTGCGTTAACCAACGCAATCTCCACTTGCTTAAAGATATAGAGGATGAACTGGCTGGTGCCGGATTACAAAACTGGAGGCTCTTTACCATCAGTCCAATTGGCCGGGCAGCCGGGGAACCAGATCTACAAATCAGCCATGACCAGTTCATTCATTTGTTGGATTTTATTGCGGACAATCGGAAAAGACACGCACTCCCGCGAGCTTCATTTAGTTGTGAGTCATACATCGGATCCTATGAAGGAGTTGCACGGGATGGATTCTTCTTTTGCCGCGCTGGCATCCATATCGCCTCGGTCTTCTTCGATGGGGGAATCTCCGCCTGTCCAAACATTGATCGGACTCTGGTTCAGGGAAACATTTACCAGGATGATTTCAACACCATTTGGGCTGAGAAGTTTGAACCTTTCCGCAACCGATCGTGGACCCGCACCGGGCCCTGTGAAAGCTGCAAAAGTTACCGCTATTGCGAAGGTAGTAGTTTACATGAGTGGGATTTCCAACATCAGCAGTTGAGAAGATGCTTGCTAACGGGATACTATTCAGCCGAGACTAACGGTTCTTCCTTTTCAGAAACGCTCCTTAAAAAGTAATTACTTATCTAAATTTATGCCCTAAAACAAATAGATCAATTCATGAGAAAACTTGCCCTTATTAAGCTCCTTTTACCAATCCTGCTGGTCGTCGGACCTTGCCCTAACACGACCAAAGGACAGGAGGTTACCCCAAAAACTGTGTGCGGCCACTGGATGGGTGCTTTGGAAGTAAATACCATGCGCTTGAGAATGATTTTTAACATATCGTTGAAAGACAATCAGTTATCAGCAACCATGGACAGTCCTGACCAGGGGGCGAAGGGGATTCCCATGACCGGGATCACGGTGGAAGGGCGCAAGTTGACTATTGAAGCGCGGAATATGATGGGGAAATACACCGGGGAGGTGATCTCTGACACCCTGATTGAAGGCACCTGGTCGCAAGCCGGTCGGGATTTCCCCCTCCAACTCATCAGGCAGGCAGGTGAATTCACCCTATCGAGGCCTCAGGAACCTCGTCCGCCATTCCCCTATGATCAGGAAGAAATCATTGCCGAAGATGCTGTTTCGGGTGCAAAATTGGCCGGCACCCTGACCATCCCGGAGGGACCGGGGCCGTTCCCTGCTGTGGTATTGATTAGTGGATCAGGTCAGCAGAATCGAAACGAGGAGCTACTGGGGCATAAACCTTTCCTGGTGCTGGCCGACTATCTCACTCGTCAAGGAATTGCGGTGATGCGATACGACGACCGGGGTGTTGGCGGTTCCACAGGCGATCTGACAGTAATGACCACCGAAACTAACGCCGATGACGCACTGGCAGTTTTACGGAAAATCAGAAGTCATCCAAAGATCGATCCCCTACGCACCGGATTGCTCGGCCACAGCGAGGGAGGTCTGATAGCTCCCAAACTGGCTTCTGAAACCGATGAGGTAGCCTTCATCATACTCCTGGGCGGTCCGGGTGTGCCGGGGGCAGAGATCCTGATCGACCAGGCCCGGCTTATCCTAAGCCTTAGCGGTGTTGAAGAATCTGAGATTGAAAACAGTTTGAGCACCAACCTTAAACTTTACGAGGTACTGGTTGACGAACAGGATAATAACAAAGCCTATGAGAAGATCAGTGCCGTCATTGACGAATACCTGACTGAACAAAACCTCGAAGGCGAAGAGAAGGAGAAGAAGAAGCAAGAGGCCCTGGCCGGGCTTCCGCTGAGCGCATACGACTGGCTTCGGTACTTCATCGTTACCGATCCGGCCAACTTCCTGGTAAAGGTCAAGGTCCCGGTGCTAGCCATTTTTGGCGAAAAAGACCTCCAAGTATCCCCGGAACTTAACGCTAGCCCAATGGAAGAAGCCTTAAAGAAATCTGGTAATCAACACTTTACGATCAAGGTGATGCCAGGCCTCAACCATTTAATGCAGCACTGCAACACCGGCCTTCCAAACGAATATGGCGAGATCGAAGAGACCATGTCGCCGGAAGTGCTGGCATTGATTGGAGAGTGGTTGAAAGAATTGTGAGGTTTAGTAATCAACCAACGCCACGCCGCGCAGTAGAAACCGATAATTATTTGTTAACGGTAATAGCCACCACCGACCGTGGTGGGAGTACGACCTGCAGGGTTGAATTTCCTGTCTTTTTCACGCTTTTGAGTATTGTCGGTTTTACTGTTTCAGGCTGATTGAACGAGTTATACGAATTGTAAGCTGGAGCAGTGAGGACGGTTGCCGAAAGGATCTTATCAAAAGTGGCACCGACCAGTTCCACCGGCAACGTGATCTCCTTATCGGGGTTGAAATTGGAAACGGTCAGGGTGATACTTCCATCCTTATCTTCCGAGGCAGAGCAGCTCAGGGCTGGGATCTTTCGGCCATCCATCTCATAATCTTCGCAGATCAGGCGGCTTTGGAGCAGGAAAGCATCCTGATGCACGCTGTACATTTTGAACACGTGGTAGGTTGGGGTAAGAATCATTTGGTCCCCTTCAGTTAGCACAACAGCTTGTAACACATTGATTGTCTGAGCTATATTAGCCATCTTGACACGATCGGCATGGTTATTAAAGATATCGAGGGTAAGGGAAGCAATGAGTGCATCGCGGATAGAATTCTGTTGGAAAAGGAATCCGGGTTCGGTACCAGGCTCCACATCGGTCCAGATGCCCCACTCATCAACCATCAATCCGACCCGTTTATTTTGGTCGTATTTATCCATGATGGCACTATGTTTTTCCACCAGCTCATTCATTCTCATGGCTTTTTCGATTCCCGAGAAGTAGTATTTCTTTTCAAAGCCGGTAGCGGGGCTTTTATCGCCCCAACTGGGGCCTGCGATGGTATAGTAATGCAATGAAAGGCCACTCATTGATCCCGGACGTTGTTTCATCAGCACATCGGTCCAGTTATAATCGGCTCCGTTAGCTCCGCATCCGATCTGAAACAGTTTCCAGCGGCCGTAAATACCAGCCATTTCTGAATAGTTGCGTAGCAAGTTGACATAATAATCGGGAGTCATTGCCCCACCGCATCCCCAGCTCTCGTTACCGATACCCAGGTATTTCACGTTCCACGGTTTTTCCCGACCATTTTGTTTGCGGAGGTTAGCCATCGGAACATCCTGGTCCGAATTCATGTATTCAATCCAATCGGTCATCTCTTTGACCGTTCCGCTACCCACGTTAGCTGAGATATACGGCTCACATTCAAGGAGTTCACACAAATCAAGAAACTCGTGAGTACCAAAGGAGTTATCTTCCACTACTCCACCCCAGTGGTAGTTCATCATTTTTGGCCGTTCTGATTTCGGTCCGATGCCATCCTTCCAGTGATAGGTATCGGCAAAGCAGCCGCCGGGCCAACGGAGAACCGGGATCTTCATCTCTCGCAGGGCTTCAACAATATCTTTACGGTAACCGTTGATATGGGGAATGTTCGAATCCTTTCCCACCCAGATGCCGTCGTAAATGCAGCGTCCGAGGTGTTCGGCGAAGTGGCCGTAGATATTCCGGTTGATAACGACATCCTTATGGACCGCATCAATAGTCACTTTGTTTAATTCCTGAGCCTGAATACCACCTGTCAGGATCAGGGCAGTAAGCAGAAAAAACATTGGTTTCATTGCAAGGAGAATTAGTGTATGGTTTACAATTATCAAATGTAGAGATTAACCTGCAATGGACAAAGCTACAGGCTGATTACGGAAGAGTTAAAGTGAAATTTCGCAGATTACGGAATTCCTTTCCCGGAAAAGCGTATTTTTGGTTTCATATACCGATTGTTATGAAGCGAATTGGAATTGCGGTATTGGCACTTATCTTACTGCTTAGTGGTTGTAAAGAGGCTCCGCCGGTTGATTATCTTCAGGAGACAACAGAGGAGCGTGATACACGGATGGAATGGTGGCGTGAGGCGAGGTTTGGAATGTTCATTCATTTTGGGCTCTATTCGGTGCCCGCTGGTGAGTGGGGTAACGAAACCGGGCATGGAGAGTGGATCCGGAGCACAGCCAAGATTCCACTCGAAGAATACAATCAGTTCATTCATCAGTTCAACCCTGTTCGGTTCGATGCCTCGGAGTGGGTAAAGATGGCCAAAGATGCCGGCATGAAATATCTGGTTATCACCTCCAAACATCACGAGGGGTTTGGGCTCTGGAATTCCAAGCAGACTGATTTTGATGTGATGTCCACACCATTCCGGCGGGATATTCTTAAGGAGCTGGCTGAGGCCTGTAAAAAGGAGGGGCTGGTGCTCTGCTTCTATCATTCCATTATGGATTGGCATCACCCCGACTATTTACCGCGGCGCGACTGGGAGACGGATCGCAGCGCAGAGGGAGCAGATTTCAGAACTTATGTTGAATACATGAAGGCTCAGCTAAAAGAGTTGCTCACCCGTTACGGTAAAATTGGGATTTTATGGTTTGATGGCGAATGGGAGAGCACCTGGTCGGAAGAGCTTGGTACTGAAATCTATCAGTATGTCAGGAGCTTACAACCATCGATCATCATCAACAATCGTGTTAGTCCGGGTCGCTCGGGAATGGAAGGGGTGACCGAAGATGGGCAATTTGCCGGTGATTACGGTACTCCCGAGCAGCAGATTCCGGCAACTGGCATTCCGGGTTATGACTGGGAAACGTGTATGACGATGAATGATCATTGGGGGTATAACCAGCAGGATAAGAACTTCAAATCTACCCGGGAACTGTTGCAGATGCTATCTGATATTGCGTCCAAAGGTGGTAATTATCTGTTGAATGTCGGGCCAAAAGCTGATGGCACCTTCCCTACCGAGAGCATTGAACGGCTCAGGAGTATTGGCAAATGGATGGCGGTCAATGGCGAGTCGATCTATGGCACGGTGGCCAGTCCGTTTAAGCATCTCGAATGGGGGCGTTGCACCCAACGGCCAATGACCAGGAGTACCAGGCTCTATCTGCATGTTTTTGACTGGCCAGCCGATGGCAGGCTAGTTATCAGTAGATTTGGCAGTAATCCGATCCGGGCGTATGCCCTGGCCGATCCCAGCCAGGAAGAGCTCGCCGTAGAACGACATCGTGATACAGTGGTGATCCGTGTTGGAGTAACCCCTTTTGACAAGGACATTTCGGTGGTTGTTCTTGACATTGAAGGAACTCCAGTGGTTTTTGATGCACCTGATATTCATTCTTTTACTGATATTTTCATTGGAACCACGAAAATCAACCTGACCAAGGGGGAGCCGGTTTCGGAGTTACGTTACACGCTGGACGGGTCGGATCCGGTACCCACCTCCCTACTCTATTCGAATCCTTTTGAGATCAACCGGACCACCACGATCCGGGCAGCCTGTTTTCTCGACGGGGAGGCGGTTTC
>JAAYIP010000179.1 GCA_012523435.1 Bacteroidales bacterium
CTACAATACGGCGGATGTGGGCTCCGATACTATTCAGCCGTTGATCTATTGCCTGGTACCCCCGGTCGATTTGTTCAATATTGTGGATGATACTGGTTCCTTCGGCACTCAGGGCAGCAATGAGCAGGGCAACCCCTGCCCGGATATCGGGAGAGATAAGCGTTGCAGGCTTGAGTTGATGTTGTCGGTCCAGTCCGATAACGGTTGCACGGTGGGGGTCGCATAAAATGATTTGGGCCCCCATATCGATGAGCTTGTCCACAAAAAAGAGCCGGCTTTCAAACATTTTCTGATGGATAAGTACCGAACCTCTGGCTTGCGTAGCCACGACCAGAAACACCGATAGAAGGTCGGGGGTCAGTCCGGGCCATGGTGCATCAGCGATAGTCATGATGGAACCATCCATGAAGCTTTCAATGACGTAATGATCCTGAGCGGGGATGAAGAGGTCATCACCTCTGAATTCCAATTGAATACCTAGTCGTTGAAAGGAGTATGGGATAATGCCCAGTTGGTCTTGTCTGACGTTTCTTATGGTAATTTCGGACTGGGTTAAGGCTGCCAGCCCGATGAAACTGCCCGTTTCAATCATGTCGGGCAGAATGGTGTGTTCAGTCCCCTGTAAACTATCAACTCCCTTGATAATCAGTAGATTCGAGCCGATTCCCGAAATCTTGGCTCCCATTCCGGTGAGCATCCGGCACAGCTGTTGGACATAGGGTTCGCAGGCTGCATTGTACACGGTGGTTTCACCTGGAGTCAGGACAGCAGCCAGAATGATATTAGCGGTACCCGTTACGGAAGCTTCATCCAGGAGAATGTAGGTTCCACGCATGCGTTCTCCTTTGGCATAGTAGTGCTGGTGGACTGTATCGAAATGGATTTTTGCGCCAAGAGCAGCAAGGCCATTGAAGTGGGTATCGAGCCTGCGGCGACCAATTTTATCGCCACCCGGTTGAGGAAGCAATGCTTCTCCATGTCTTGCTAGTAGTGGCCCAACAAGCATGACTGAGCCTCTCAGCCTGGTTGATATCTCACGGAACTCTTGGCTCTGCATGAAATCAGTGTCGAGTTCTTTAGCTTGAAATGACCAGGAGGTTGGGCTTAACTGCCTGATTTCTACCCCTAAGCGACCGATTAGCCGAATTAGATTGCGAACATCTAGGATATCAGGAATGTTATGAATTGTAACACAGTCCCGGGTTAACAGGGTAGCACAGATAACCTGTAAGGCTTCATTCTTAGCCCCTTGGGGAATCAGTTCGCCCTTTAAAGCAACACCGCCGTCAATTTCGAACATTGCCATGGAAAAGCACCTTTCTGTTTAATGGCGACCTTTATGGTTAGATTTTTGTGTTGGTCTCTTTCTTTTCACCGGGGTCATACTTCTTGGTGGTAGTTCCTTGATTTCAGCCAGAACAGTGCCAGGGGGTAGGACAAGCCTTCCTTTTGATAGGTCGCTCAATGCGTTAATGATGATTTCATCAGTAACATTGTCCTTATTCCAGGTCAGATACGATAATTTCATGTGGTTGGCGATCTGTTTGGCAAAATCGAAGCGTTGCTCGCCTTCTGGAATCTCCAGAGCTTTCTCAATTAATCCTTCCACGATCTTACCATAATGCTGATATCGGATCACAGTTGAAGGGTAGGGAACCTGTTCCGGTTTGCTGGCAAAATGGTCCATATCTGGCACATCAAAAGGTGAGTCGATATCCAGTTTGAAATTGGCGATGAGGTGCAGATGGTCCCAGAGTTTGTGTTTGTAGTCCCGATTATCGCGCAGAGTTGGATTGATGCTTCCCATAACCTGAATGATCGTATGGGCTGCTAAATTCCTCATATCGCGGTCTGGTATGGTGATAGCATGATCAACCATCTCCTGGATGATCCGGCCGTATTCAGGCATTCTGAGTTTCTTGAGTTTATTTGCGTATTCCATTATGATTGATTGTGTTAGCTACTTTTAAAGCGTTGGATTAGATCACAAAGATAGGTATTATCGGGCTCAATCTGTTACGATCTTCAAGCGGGCAAATCTCAGAAGCAACTGTTTCTGACCTGATTCCGCGAAGAACACGGTAGCTTTACGGTTGTTGCCTTCACCTTCGATCTGTAGAATTCGTCCCTGGCCAAATCGGGGGTGTTTAACTTTCATGCCGCTCTGGAGCTTATCGGGGTTGTCTGGCTCAAAGGATTCATCTTCAGCTGGGGATGGGGCGGCCGATCTTGTCGTAATAATTCTCCGGGCAGGAGGTCGAATCATGGATTCAACAGGATTTGGATTGAAATCCGATGCAGGTTTGCTTTGGCGATTAAGGCTTCCACCCATCCGAAGATATTTTGTATCGATTTCCCGGATAAATCGACTTGGTCTTGCATCAACCAGGTTACCCCAGCGGTAGCGCGTTTGAGCGTGCGTAATGAAGACCCCTTTCATGGCTCTTGTGATGGCAACATAGAACAATCTGCGCTCTTCCTCAATCTCTTTTGCAGTTCCGGTTGAGAACTGCGAAGGGAATAGATCTTCCTCCACACCGGCAATAAATACATAGCCGAATTCCAATCCTTTTGCTGAGTGGATTGTCATGAGACACACCTTGTTGCGATCCTCGGGTTTCTCCTGATCCTGATCAGTCAGTAAGGATACATTCTGCAGAAACTGATCCAGGTTAGAACTATTTGAGCTGTTATCATCCTCTAATTCTGTTGGTTGCTCAGAAAACTCCCTCATCCCATTCACCAGCTCCTGGATATTTTCAAATTTGCTTAGACCCTCCGGCGTCCGATCATATCGAAATTCCTCCAGAATTCCGGAAGTCTGCAATACGTGTACCGCCAGATTGTAGGCATTCATTTCAGCAGCTTGCTCGGTAAAACCTTCGATCATTTTTCGGAAGCTGAGTAGTTTCTCTGCCGTTCCACGGTTGATGAGTGGTACTCGGGCAGCTGGATCTTCTAAAAGACTCCAGATCGGACAACCGGCGAGTGTTGCTGCTTCGGATAATCGAGACAGGGTCGTTTTTCCTATCCCGCGGGCAGGGAAATTGATAATCCGTCGGAGTGATTCATCATCTCGTTGGTTGACGATCAGACGGAAGTAGGCCAGGATGTCTTTTACCTCTTTGCGTTGATAAAAAGAGATGCTCCCATAAATCTTGTAGGGAATATTTTGTTTCCGACAGGCCTCCTCAAGAATACGGGATTGAGCATGGGTTCGGTAAAGTACGGCAAACTCATCGAAATCAACCTGATTGCGTAAATGGAGGTCCAGGATGCGGTTGGCAATCAGAAAACCTTCTTCCTGATCGGTAAGAGACTGAATGATTTCAACCGGATCACCCGTTTCGTTCGCCGACCAGATCTTTTTGGGAATTCGACCCTGGTTGTTGGATATCAAGCTGTTAGCTGCTTCAACGATGGTTTTTGTCGATCGATAATTCTGTTCTAGCTTGAAGATTTTATATTCGGGGTAATCGTTTCGGAAGTTCAGGATATTCTCAATCCTGGCTCCTCTAAATGAATAGATGCTTTGCGAATCATCTCCTACCACGCAGAGATTCCGACTGAGGCTGGCGAGCTGATTAACAATGGCATACTGCACCAGGGTAGTATCCTGATATTCGTCCACCAAGATGAATCGGAACTGGCTTCTGTAGCGGTCGAGGACTTCTGGATGGTTTTTAAAGAGAAGATAGGTATTTAGGAGCAGGTCGTCAAAATCCATGGCTCCTGCGTTCCGACACTTATGAGTGTAGGTTTGATAAATCCTTCCCATCTCTGGCTTCCTCGCAGATTCGTCCGCCGCGATCCATTCGCTCCTCGCGTGATAGGCCTCAGAAGTAACCAGTTGGTTTTTGGCAAAAGAAATTCGCCGCAACACTTCTCCAGGTGGGTAAACCTGATCATCCAGCTTGAGGTCCTTTAAAATGCTCTTAATTAGGCTTTTTGTGTCGTCCGTGTCATAGATGGTAAAGCTGCTTGGATAACCGATCAGCTCACTTTCCCGGCGTAGGATTCGGCTAAAAATGGAATGGAAGGTTCCCATCCACAAGGCACGGTTTGTCTCGATGCCAGTA
>JAAYIP010000180.1 GCA_012523435.1 Bacteroidales bacterium
GAGAAGGTAGAGTTGACTCTTACTTCGGGTGACAGGATTAAGGGGACTCTGATTGCTGCCGGGGAAGCCGATGAAAACACGGATGGATCCGTGGTTATCATTCCGATTGGAACCAAGCGAAAGCCTTCCAGCGGAGAGCCAATGGAAGTGTCTCTTAAAGAAATAGTTACAGCTCGAATTCGAGTGGATTTTAAATAGGATTTAATAGCATAAGTGATATGGAAAGCATCAACCTCATTGATACATTTTCCGAATTCAGGGAATTGAAAAGCATCGACCGGACAACCATGATGAGTGTCCTGGAGGATGTATTTAGGAGTATGCTGATCAAGAAGTACGGCACAGATGAGAATTTCGATGTGATCATCAACGTCGAAAAGGGGGATTTTGAAATTTGGAGGAATCGGATGGTAGTTGAGGATGGTCTATTGGAAGACCCTAACCTGCAGATTTCTCTAAGCGATGCCAAAAAGATTGACGATGATTACGAGGTAGGAGAAGCGGTGACTGATGAAGTCAAGCTAGATGATTTTGGGCGCCGGATGATTTTATCACTCCGGCAGAATTTAACCTCCCGGATTCTGGAGCTTGAGAAGGATCACATATACAGCAAGTACAAAGATAAGATAGGAGACATCATCACTGGGGAGGTTTATCAGGTCTGGAACCGGGAGATCCTGATTCTGGATGATGAAGGCAATGAGTTGATTCTCCCGAAATCAGAACAGATCCCTTCCGATTTTTTCCGGAAAGGAGATTCGGCAAGAGCTGTAGTGGTAAAAGTGGATATGCGGAACAGCAGTCCGGTCATCATCTTATCACGGACCACGCCGGTGTTTTTACAGCGACTTTTTGAGTTGGAGGTGCCAGAAATCTTTGATGGTCTGATCACGATCAAGAAGATTGTTCGTATTCCTGGAGAGCGTGCTAAAGTAGCTGTCGAATCCTATGATGAGCGAATCGATCCTGTCGGTGCCTGCGTTGGCATGAAAGGATCTCGCATCCACGGGATTGTCAGGGAGTTACGGAATGAAAATATTGACGTCATTAACTATACCAGCAACATCCAACTATTTATCCAGCGTTCCTTGAGTCCGGCTAAGATTAGCTCAATCAAGCTGAACGAAGCCGATCGTCACGCTGAAGTCTATCTGAAGCCGGAGGAGGTCTCCCTAGCGATCGGGAAAGGCGGGCTAAATATCAAATTGGCCAGCATGTTGACTGAATACGAAATCGATGTATTCAGAGATATCGCCGAAACTGAAGAAGATATTGACCTTGAGGAGTTTGCTGATGAAATTGAAGATTGGATTCTTGACGAGCTCAAAGCTATTGGATGTGACACTGCTCGTAGCGTACTTGACCTTTCTGTATCAGAGCTGGTTAAGAGAACTGATCTCGAAGAGGAAACCGTTAAGGAGGTTATGAGAATTCTCCGGTCGGAGTTCGAATAGTGGTTAAAACTGATCCTATTCAACCGCCGGGAATAGAAATGGAGGCAAAATAAGAATATGGCAGAGGTAAAACGATTAAGCAGGGTTGCAAAGGAATGCAATGTAGGGATACAAACCATTGTTGATTTTCTTCACAAGAAGGGATTCGATATGGATAGTAATCCCAATGCAAAAATTCCACCCGAAGCTTTGGAACTGGTCATGAAAGAGTATCAGCAAGATCAGGCTGCCAAGCGGGAGGCGGAGCAATTCAAGGAGGAACACCGTTTTGAAGCCCGTGCCTCCATATCGATTGAAGACGGGAAAACTCCTGTTGCTGATGAGGAACCTGAACCTGACGAGGTTCTTTTAGTCCAGGACTCTCGCGGGGTTGGCTCCGCACGGTATGATTTGATCCAGGACACTGCTCCTCCGCATGAGAAGAAACCAAAAGTTGAAGAAGTTCCGGAAGAGATTGATATAAAAGTTGAGAAGCCTGTTGGACCAAAAGTGGTTGGCAAGGTTGAGCTTGAAAAGCCCAAAGTAAAAACAAAGGCTAAATCGAAAAAGGAGAAAGCCCCGGAAGCCCCGAAAGAGGAAGCTAAACCCCTTCCGGAACCGGAAATCCCGGCCGCTGAACCTACTCCGTTAGTACCTGAAGCAACGGACTTTTCGGCAGCAACGGAAGAAAACGAAGCAAAGGACATTCCGGAGGTAACGATAACTAATGAATCTTTGGAAGCAACGGAAACAATAGAAAAAACGGAAGAGACAGTTGTCACAGACCTGCCCGAAGCGACCGAGGCTCCGGAAGAGCAAGAGAAGGAGGAGATGATCCACACCACCAAGGCCAGCGACTTGATCAGTGATCTGAAAGTATTGGGTAAAATCGATATTGACTCGATCAATCAGCGTACCAGACCGCAGAAACGTTCGGCCAAGGCACGGGAGGAAAAGGAGGCAGCCAAAGCTGCAGAGGCTTCTAAGCCAACGCCAAAGTCCCGTGCATCAGGTGAATCAGTCGAAACTCCGGCTGAACCGAAGCGAAGAATGCTTGTTCAAGACGGACCAGATCATAAAATTATTCGAAAGCTGGCCGGCCCAACAGTCGTGGGTAAAATTGATTTATCCGCTACCGAGAAGAAGAAAAGTTCGGCAACAGTCACCGATGACGATAGTTCCAAGAAGAAGAAGCGCAAGCGGATACGTAAGGATAAAGTTTCCGTTAACGATACCATTGCTGTTGAAAAAGATGGCGCAAAAACGGTCAAGAAAAAGACAAAAGTTAAAAAGCGCGTCAACAAAATTGAGATTTCCGAAGAGGACGTACAGCGTCAGATCAAAGACACGCTGGCTCGGATCACGCCAAAAGGGAAATCCAAAGGTTCAAAATACCGCCGGACAAGGCGAGAGCATTTCCGTCAGACTGCCCAGGCAGACGCCGAGCGAATGGAGTTGGAAAGCCATATCCTGAAAGTCACCGAATTTGTTACAGCCAATGAACTGGCCAGTCTGATGAATGTTCAGGTTAATGAGATCATTGCGACCTGCATGAGTCTGGGTCTGTTTGTCTCAATCAACCAACGGCTTGATGCCGAAACCATCTCAGTAGTGGCAGACGAATTTGGATTCGAAGTTGAATTTATCAGTGTGGCTGTCCAGGAATCAATTGAGATAGAAGAGGATAGCGAAGAGGAGCTGCAACCTAGGCCACCAATCGTCACGGTGATGGGTCATGTTGACCATGGGAAGACCTCTCTGCTTGATTATATCCGGAAAACCAATATCATTGCCGGTGAAGCAGGTGGGATCACCCAGCATATCGGGGCTTACAAGGTGGAACTGGAGAATGGCAAGACCATCACCTTTCTCGACACTCCTGGGCACGAAGCCTTTACAGCTATGCGTGCACGAGGTGCCCAAGTCACCGATATCGCCATTATTGTCATTGCTGCAGACGATTCTGTCATGCCGCAAACCATTGAAGCGATCAACCATGCCACCGCCGCAGGCGTTCCTATTGTCTTCGCTATCAACAAGATGGACAAGGAAGGGGCCAATAGTGAACGGATCAAAGAACAGCTGGCCAATATGAATTTCCTGGTCGAAGATTGGGGCGGCAAATATCAGTCGCAGGAGATCTCTGCGAAAAAAGGCATCAACGTAAACGAATTGCTTGAAAAAGTACTGTTGGAAGCTGAGCTACTCGATTTGAAAGCTAACCCGGATAAAAATGCCGTCGGATCGGTCATTGAATCCTCACTCGACAAAGGTCGTGGCTATGTCACAAACCTTCTGCTGCAAGCCGGAAACCTGAAGGTGGGAGATATTGTGTTAGCCGGGAGCTATTTTGGCCGTATTAAAGCGATGATGAACGAACGCGGCAATGTTATCAAGACGGCCGGACCAGCTGAGCCGGTGGTTGTGCTGGGCTTGAATGGTGCTCCGCAGGCTGGCGATAAGTTCCATGTGATGGAATCGGAGAAAGAGGCCAGGGAGATTGCCACCAAGCGCGAGCAGCTGCAACGGGAGCAAGAAATGAGAGCACGTAAACATATTACACTTGACGAAATAGGCCGGAGGATTGCCATTGGTAACTTCCAGGAACTGAACATCATCGTCAAAGGTGATGTGGATGGCTCGATTGAAGCTCTCTCCGATTCGTTACTCAAGCTGTCAACCCCTGAAATTCAGGTAAATATCATTCATAAAGCGGTAGGACAGATTTCCGAAAGTGATATTCTGCTAGCCTCGGCCTCCAACGCCATTGTCGTTGGATTCCAGGTAAGACCTTCACTAAGTGCCCGAAAACTGGCCGAGAAAGAGGGAATTGAGATTCGTCTTTACTCGATCATTTACGATGTGATCAATGAAATCAAGGCTGCTATGGAAGGGATGTTAAGCCCGGAAATCAAGGAAGAGGTAACCGGAACGCTGGAAGTGCTAGAAGCCTTTAAGATTACGAAAGTTGGAACTGTTGCCGGTTGTATTGTCCGCGATGGCAAGATCTTCCGTGGCTCCAACGTTCGGATCATCCGCGACGGGATCGTGGTTTATGACGGATTACTGGGTTCACTCAAGCGGTTTAAGGATGACGCAAAAGAGGTCACCTATGGACTTGAATGTGGCTTAAATATCGAGAATTATAACGATATCAAGCCGGGCGACATCATCGAGGCTTACACCAGCAAGTCTGTCAAGAAGACACTTTAAAATGGCAAACTGACTCATAAAAAAAGAGCCGGATGATTGTCCGGCTCTTTTTTTTGTTCAGTTTTTTTTAACCTATCAGTTTGATGTAGCTCCCAGCATCTAGGAGTAGGTCAAGCTCAGCAGGCTCAGTGATTCGCACTTTAATCATCCAGCCTTCACCGTATGGATCTTTATTAACGACTTCTGGGGTTGACTCCAGTGCCGGATTGATCTCAATCACCTCTCCTGATACCGGCATATAGAGTTCCTCAACAGCTTTAACAGCCTCGATATTTCCAAAGGAATCGCCTTTGGATAAAGTCTCCCCTTGGGTTTCCACCTCGACAAATACAATATCACCCAGGTTAGACTGAGCGTAATCAGAGACCCCTACATAGGCAAACTCGCCCTCAACCCGAATCCATTCATGATCCTGGGTGTACTTTAAGGTATCAGGTACATTCATGATAAATATTCTTTGATGAGTAATTGGATTTATTGGTCAAATGTATAAAAATCCGGCCTTATTGTGTCAGGGTGAATCGGATATTGAACCCAACTTTAGTATTCGATGTTGGATACGATAAGGTAACCAGAGGTTCGTTGATCACCTGGTCGAAATAGAATCTTAGGTTAAAGCGGCTGCTCAACCTGTAATCAGCAGTCATCTTGATAGTTATCACCTGTTGTCCCGAAGTCAGCTTGTCGAGATCCTCCTCCAGTTTTCGCATGATCATCCGGTTATCACGGTAGGATAAATCGAGTCTTAAGTCAAGATCCGAGGTAAATTTCCGTTGTGAGCCCCCAGCCATGATCGTTATTGGCACATTTTGGAATTGATACCCAGTGCCGATTACCAGTTCGTTCGTACGATTTTCCATCAGCTGGTTGTTGTTCAGGCTTAAGGAAAGATTCCTCGTTTTCTTGATTTCTACGCGAGCCTGGAGGCTGTTAACTAGCTGAGCGTCAAAACTAATCAGTGGGCTTAACTGCTCCGAGATGCTTATCGCCCCAATTTCCCTTTCCGGCAAGAAGTTTTCCTGAACATCGCGGATATAGTTCAATCCGTCCACCTCGTCCGGATTATAAAACAGATTGGTGGAGTAAGTCCCGACAGAGTAGGAGCTTCTGTATGCGTGGATCACGTTGAGGTTACGGAAAAATTTCTTGACAAATTCAGATTTCCGCAGCCCACTGAATTGAACTCTCCAGTTTGGCAGCATACTTAATACCCCAGGCATTGCGGTTAGATTGATGCTTTCGGGGTTTTTATTAGAATAGGCTGCCAGGAATGCCGGAATAATCACCTCTTGCGAGGTAGGACCATATCCGGAGGTATATCCCGGAAAGGCGTCTAACTCAGGATCGTATATCGGGCTTCCAGTCACCTGATTAGCCAGGCGTTGCTCAGCCAGCCGTCTTGAGATCACGTTCCGGTTATTCTTGAACCTCTCAAAAGAGGCGGAGCGCAGATTTTCACCCTCTTTAGGCAGCTTTTCAAAGGCCGAACCAATCGAGAGATAGCTCATGCTGAAGGTTCCGCTAAACAGTTGGCTCTCAACATTAAATCGTTCATCTCCAGCATAATAGTAAAACTGTTCTTGGTTCCGATTCATAGAATGGGAGGCCGTGATTTCAATCCGCAAATCCGTGAGTGGTTCAACGCTGGCTCGGAATTGAAAGCCTTGGTTTCTTGAAACTGTATAGGCTTGATTTAGGGTGGAGTCAGTAGTTAGCCACATCTGGTCGGCAGCAAAATCACCAAAGCCATTATCCTGCAGCCCAAAAGCAAATCCCAGGCCGGGGGAGAGCAATCCATTGTAGCTTGTTTGGCCGGCAAACTGGGGCACAGGCATAAATCCTGGCAGCAGGGTTCCATTGTCCATTGAATAATTCAAGCTGAGCGTTTTCACTCCCATGAGGATTCTCAGGAAGTTTTCTGTTATGAAAATGAGCGGATTCTCTCTAACTTCCACAACACCTTCCACCTCGATGCGCCCCCCATTGACGTCGAGAGGGGCGGTTATCGTTATACGCCTATCATTTACCACTGCCACTTCTGTCTCCATAACACGGTTGTTTTGGTCGAAGAATTTGACGCTAACATCCTGTGTCATTAGATCATGAATAATAACCTTAGGCTGTCCCTCCTTCACATTAATCTTATCGGCTTCAAATCGGACTGTCCGAGTTGGTTTTGCCTGAGTTGCTGTTTGAGCTCGCTTGTATTTATCGTCAATTTTTTTTAGATATCCGATTTTATTATACAGGTTTTGCATATTGGCCGATCCATTCAGTTGGAAATTTCCAGCATTTTGGACCATATTCCCAAGTTGAACGGTATCAGCTGTTAGAGGGCCTGCACTCCAGTCATAATCAACTCGATAGGCTGCATTGGCGGTCAACCAGTTAAACAATGGGATCTTATTTAACGGAAGGCTATAGGAAGTAATGACGGAGTGGTGGTATTGAACTGGCCGGCCAAATGACAGAATATTCTGCCAAATGCTATCTCGCTTCTGTTCATAATCAAGTTCTCCTTTTTGAATAGCGCCGTCCGGCTCATCAATTCTGGCGATGTTGTTTGAATTGAATTCGACCTTTAAAGCCCGGGTCAAATCCCATCTAAAATCGAAGTTTCGGGTCCAGTTGAAATTCTTATTGTAGGTTGGTTCGAGCTTATAGCCAGGATTGGCAACATTTCGCAGTTGGAGTTCGCTGTACCTTCGGGCCATGTTAGTCTGGAAACGAATCATTGAAGGCTGCGGATAAAGGTTGAGTTCACGGATAATCCTAAAGGCAGGAGCGTCCAGTGCTTTCGATTTTTTTAGTGGTTCCCAAGGTTTTGGGTTGCCCGAAAAGACATAGCTGATCACCCCGTTGTAACTCTTATTGAGGTTGGATTCCGTCTTAATGTTCCTGGCGAATGTCTCGTTAAAGGAATAAGAAAGTGACCAGTTTGAGATACTATAGATTTTCGGTTCTCGGCGTGTGTTAGGAGATCCCGGTTCCAATCTGACGTTAGTGAAGTTTACACTTTTTCGTCGGTTGTAATCCTGTGCGGCAAACAAAATCGAATCACGCTCATCCCTTGAGGCTGCATTATCGAGAGCTGCCTGCAGAGGGATATCCGGATCCAGTGGATTATACTGCGGATTCCTTTTAACCTCGGAAAAACCGAGATACACTGGAAATTGAACACCGAAATTTTTGGGAAAGAATTTTCCAAGCTGCAAGCTGGTAGATACATCATACTGAATGATCTCTTCTTTACTCCGATCCTGCACCCTTTTGTCGATGCTTCCAAAACCTGGAACGCTGCTGCTACCGGCCAATGAGATATTCCCCAGGTCGGCAAGAGTGGCATTAAGGCGGGCATTGGCAGCCCAACCGCCAGACTCATCAAAGTCGGTCAGCCTCAGCTCGTTAAACCATACAATCCCTGTCTTTGGCAATCCATCATCGTAATTTGGATTGTTTGATTTTGAAGGATTTCGGATCCCGATCATGATGGTTCGGACATTTCCAAGGCTAGGATTACCGACTACAATAACCCGGTTTAACCCATCCATCATTTCATAGAGGGTTTCCTGGGTAATCTGGGAGCTTTCGCGTCGGATCTCATCATTACGTAACTGCTTGATTTGCTGGAATAGCTCGAGAGCTACAACAAATTCGTTTTCCGCTGGCCAAACTATCGAGCGATCAGCAAAGCTCAACTGATCATATTTAGCTGGAGGAGTGAGATGAGGAGTTAATTTCAGGGGAATCTCATACTCATAATAGTTCTTGGTATAATCGGCACCAATCCGGATAAAAGCACGTAAATCATTATCAGCCAGCTGGGTTTCGTCAATAGCCTCAGCATGTACGAACATTTTGAGCTTTTTATACTGCCTCATGTCAATTGCGCGATTCAGATAAGCAGCCCTGGCATCGCCATCTTCGAGGTCGGTCACCTTCATTTCGATTGATTGCTCATTTTTCTGGATCATCTGAGGATTAGTCGGGTCGGTGGTCCGAGTTATCCCTGGAGGAAGCACATAGTTGACTGGAAAGCGGTTACCGTTTTCTTCAATATTAACAGCTGACACCTCATATTTTGCCCGTGTATATTCAGGTGTTGTCAGGTGTTCCGAGCCTTCCAACAGACTCAGATTATACTTTCTCCATTCTCCTTTGACCAGCTCGAGGGTAGCAAAACGCAGGATTACCTCATCCGAGAATCCTTTAAGGAACATCCGGATAAAGCGGATAGATTTGAAATCCTGAATACCGCCAATCACCTTGTCGGGTTCATAAATCGGAACCTTAAACTGATACCAGGTAACCGGATCTCCTTCTTTATTCTTTCCAACAATAGCATCTGTGATAAAATTCCGGCCAACCTGAAGATCATCGGGGCGCATACTAACCTTATACTGGAAGTAGGACTCCGACTCGTTCAGGGTATTATCCATGTTGATATCTTCCACATCCGGGAGATTGGTAGATTGAGTGGGGAATGGCTCAGTAGACTGTTCAGAGGTAAGTGAGTTACGCTCCAAACCATTAAATTTCTTATATCGATCCAGGATGCCCAGCTGTAAAGCGTCATAGGTGGACCCTCGAAAATACTGAAAATCATCACCTGACGGGTCGTTCAGCATCTCCTCGTAAAGCGGAGCAGAGGGGTCGACAATACCCATTAGAGAGTCGAGGTAATTGGCAAAAAATGAACGTTCATCCTCATTATTCAGTCCATCCAGTCCGACATCCTGTGATTCTCTAGCCTGTGGATCATTATCGAACGCGTTGACAAAAGATTGTGCAACCGGAACCCTTCCCCACGCCGTAGTATCCACATAGTTAAGCGTTTCTTGTCCGTTTAGTCCGTTTTCGAACGCCTTACGTCCATCTTTAAGAATATCTTCTGAAATGCTACCCAGGTTAAACATCAAAACAGGCTCCAAGTCGTCACGTTGAATATTCCGTTTTTCGTCCTCCACATAGGGATCCATAAGCCAAAACTCTAGATACTCAACGTTGGCAGCTTCGAAGTCGTTGGTATACAGCGAGCTCATGATCCCTCCCCACCTAGTATCCGGAGCCCGGAGGGTACCGTCGTTATTCAATCCTGCCGAATAGGCTGATTGTCTGGTGTCATAATTATATGGACCTCGCTCTCTTGGATAAAAAGCCACGTTAAGAATCTGAAGGTAGGTCGGGATGCTATTGGGGCTCTCCTTGTACGGGAAAATCTCCTGCTCACGGATTTCCCTCACGTAATGGCTGTTTTGTTCCTCCGGATTACCAGCAATATGGGAAGGAGTGGCCGAGTTATTGCGAAGAAACAGTGGGTCAATATGATACCAGGCAAGTTTTGCCCGGTTGTACCCATAAGCCAGATCGTTACTGAGAGCAGCTTCCGGGAACAGATCCGGTTGACCGTAGGGTGTACTGGAAAGCACCCAGTTCTGCTTTTGTTTCAGGGTTATAGTAACTTCGCTACCTTCAAAATCATCAATCAACGACTCCCCGCCTTTATCTGTCTTATCTGCACCTGAATTTACCACGTTAGAGTGACCCGGGATCAGATGGGCGAACTCACCGGTAAACGTCACCATCGACCGTTCTTTCGTCTGGATCAGGGGGATTTTATCGATTAGCTGGGTGAGCCAGGGTGCCTCTTTTCGGTAATTGGTATTAAAGCCCCAGATCGTGTTGGCAATCGGTTCATCCCCGATATTGACTTTATTAGTTAATGGCCTTTCGCGCAAATGAAGGATGGTTCCACCGATATTAAAGTCCTTATTTACACGATATTGCATATGTGTTCCCAACATTGCTTTCGACTGAATTCCGAATTGGGAATTATCCTCCAGTGAGATCTTAATGGGCGTACCGGATTCAAGCAAGCCCTGATTGATGATCTGGACGGTACCCATGGTATAATCCACGGTGTAATCAGTGTTTTCATTGAGCTGCATTCCGCCTGCCGTCACCACCACGCTCCCCTGTGGGATATTCATGGCATTCAGTCTGATTTCGGAAGAGGAAGCTGATCGTGAAGAACCCCGTAGAATGAACTTATTTTTCTCGGCTGTTTGTCGGGCGACATTTTGTGTTTGGGTATAAAGTTCTTCAAACACATATTTGTCTGCAATCTCACGATTAGCGGGATTTCCTGCTTCGATTTTCGCTCTCAGGAATGAGCCAAAAGGCTCCAAAACCGGGAAAATGATTCGGCCTTTTGATGCGTTCACCGTCACCTGATCAATAAAGTCAAACACTCCATCCGGCTGGGGGTCCAGCTGAGAATTCAGTCGGTCGAGATTGAGTACCGTCAGCAGAATCTCTCCCTCAATTGCTCCCTCCGGAATGTAGTTGATTGCTGTACCAGCTTGGTCATTCTGATAGTAAACCTCCATCCTGAAATCCTCAGCATTGATCCTGGAGGTATTCAGGCTATAAATATTTTTCATCATCAAATCCCAGGTCGGCAACGCTGGTGTTTGATTCGTCCCCTTGAGGAGTTTGAGGATCAGGGAAGGAGCATCAGACTCATTATCTTTGTTCACCTCATTGGAAAACTCACCTACCCGGTACACCCTACCGCCCAGGGTATATTCGTACGCGACAGCCAGAATCTCATCAGAGTTAAGTGATTGATTAAGCGAGATATAACCAAGCTTTGTATGGAGGAAATACTCCTCGGAATCAAGCTTCCTGGCATTCTCGATCTTCTCATAATCCTGGCCTCCCAAGAAGTTGTATGACGACAAGGTAGTTAAAACTCTGGTAACGTTACCGATATTACGGATGCCGGAATAGTTATCCAGCATATTGCGGTACAGGTTATTCACATCATTATAGGGATTCTGACCCGGCCCGACATACTCCACAAAATCAGGATTAAAGATGTTGGTATCACCGGGGGCAGCCCCTTCCGCTAGATCGAGAAAAGCAACAACGTTTCTGGATTGATCGAACTTTCC
>JAAYIP010000181.1 GCA_012523435.1 Bacteroidales bacterium
ACCCAGCACTGCTGTCCGAGAACGCCGGACAAAAAATTGGAACACCCATTTCATAGGCAGCCTGTATCAGGGAATCTTCCTTTACCGAATTCTTTACCAGATATTTACCCAACTCTTTGATAAACTCCCGCGATGAATAGGGCCTTGGCTCCAGGGAGTCGGCAACTTTTTTGATCGCCATATCACACTGCTGCAACTCCTCCTCATCAATAAAGGTATCGTAAATCCGGTCGATATATAGGTTTCTCAATTGTGAATCAGGAACATCCATTCGTCCCCGATAGTGCTTATAACCAAGGGCCTCAAAAAAGTCCATGTCAATGATGGAAGCTCCGGTAGCAACGATCGCATCCACCATACGGTTCCTGACCATATCAATGTACACCTGCATGCAGCCACCGGCACTGGTACTGCCAGCCAGGGTAAGCATGACTGTGCAATCCGGGTCATTGACCATTCTCATCAGGATATCCGTGGCGTTTGCTGTATCTCTGGAAGAGAATGACATCTTCCGCATGGAATTGATGATCGGGGTTGAATCAAACGAGGTGACATCGATATGCTCGATCACCTCCTTCATGAGGTCTTTTTTCTCCATTATTTCAGAATTATTTAATAATCAGACTAATAAGTTGATAGATAAGCTTTGAAGCAAGGAAATCGGACGATCTATCCTCGGGGTTGGGACACAGTTCATTCACATCAAAACCAACTACCTGATGGTTTCGGATCACATAGGAGAGGAAGTTGTACACCTCGAAATAGGTAAGTCCTCCGGGTTCTGGAGTTCCCGTAGAGGGAAGAATAGAGGGATCAAAACCATCCAAATCAATGGTGATATAAACTGGTCCCCGGATCTGGCGGGCAGCTTCCTGATACCAGTCATTCCGTCCTGTAATATCCTGAGCATAAAACACGCGTTCCGGAATCAGATAGGGTAGTTCCTCCGCACACATAGATCGAATTCCGACCTGAACCACTCGCGCAACCTCCTGGGCTCTAGCCATCACGGAAGCATGGCTCAGAGGTGAGCCTTCATACGACTGGCGAAGGTCGGTATGGGCATCGATCTGGATCACGGTAATCTCGCCGAAATGCCGTGCCGAGGCCCGGATTGGGCCAATACAAACGGAGTGGTTACCACCAATCACTATCGGAAGCTTATGATCCCTTAACACCTGCTCCACAACCTCCTCTGCCTCCTCAGTCATGATGGCGGGATCATCAGTTATTGCAATCGGTTCCATGGTATGGATGCCTTTCAGATAAACTTCTGTTTGTGTTGGTATATCAAATAGCTCCATATTAGCCGAAGCCTCCAGAATGGCCTCCGGACCGCGATCGGCCCCTTTAATCCAGGTACTGGTTGCATCAAACGGTATCGGAATGATGACCGCACGAGCAAAATCATAATCAGCTAACTGTTCTTCTATTCCGCCAAAATTCATAAGGTCAATACTTAAGGAACTAAAATTACCCAAAATTTATTTTCGGGCAGCAAATATAGGCCGATTTCATCAGTTTACAATTTTACCTTTACCGGACGAAAAAGTCATGTATGATTCAAAAAGTATTCGTCACTATAGTTCTAACAAGTCTTTTACTTGCCCAGCCGGCTACTGGTCAACACTCCTTTCCCTATCGTCTGGATTCCATCACCGAACCCATGTTACTGGTGGGCGGCACCTCTCTGTTACTCAACGGTGCAGCCGGCCAAAATGAGAAAATAGCTATGCCTGTTAGCGAGCTTGCGAAGCTCCGGGTGGAAGATCTCAACGGGCTCGATCGGATCGCAACCCACTGGTGGAACCCCCGCATGAACCAAATTCGGGAGGTTTTTGAGCCCTCATCTGCCATTCTTACCACCGGCGGAATCGCCTTATTTGGACTCTATCAGAGGAGGAAGACCGACAGCTGGACTAACCTTAAAACCCTGTCAATCATGTATTTCGAAGGGCTCTACCTCTCCACCGGGGCAGTGGCCGTTTCTAAATCGTGGTTTTATCGCCCCCGGCCCTACCTATATAATCAAAGCCTGACTTTAGAGGAACGATACCGGGGCGGGAATAACGAATCCTTCTTTTCCGGAAATGCCAACACCCTATTTTTCCATGCTACCTTCTTCTCACAGGTGTTTTCCGACCTTTTTCCGGAGTCTAAACTGAAGCCCTGGATCTGGACCGCTACCCTCGGCATCGCAGGATACTCAGCCTGGCTGTCAGTCAGGTCAGGTATGCATTTCCCAACAGATGTAATTGCCGGAGCTGTAGCGGGCAGCCTGACCGGATTGGTCATTCCAGCTTTGCATCGTTCGGGTAGGTCAACGGGAACCAAAATCACCCCGCTGATCACTTCCCAGGGCGGAGGTGTGGTCATTCAGATACCCCTTTATCGGCCGATACGATAGGAGAATTTAATCAGGAAGACATTTCTCGGAGTAATATCATAGAGATCAGACACATCCCGCCGGAAAGAGAAATCTCCAAACGGGTCTGATCCACTTCGATCCTGCGACCATACCAGGAATAACACAGAACCTGGCCGATACTCCCACCGCAACACCAGATTGGATTTAAACTCTTTGAAGTTAAAATCAGGGTGATCAACTGTATAGTCAATTGTTCCATCATGATTTTCGTCAACGCGGCATTGACTCTTCGAAGGATCATACTCAATCTGATCATCTGTGAAAGACGCATATCGGTTGGCATACTCATCAGCCATACCATCGGTCACATACTTCAAATCAGCATAGCGCCCGGAGGCTAGAAACGGCTGCCCCCAATATTGGATCGTGAAATTCGGCGTCAAGGTCAGGTTAACACGCATAGACAATCCAACCACGTGCTGATCGATCAGTCCAAAAATGTACCGAGGGGTATCCCCAAAGGAGGCCTTGCCAATGTACTGCATATTGCAGATGTTCTTCATGTAATTAGGAGAAAGGCTAAGCGACAAGGCATCAATAGGCTTATAGGTGATTTCGACTTCGGTATTGAAATAATATCCATGGCCTTCATCGTATAAATTAACTGATTCATAAACTCTTACACTGAGCTTTTTCCTGGTATCCGTTCTCAGATTAATCCAGGGATACAGACCTGCCGGATTGATAAAAGCGGGCCCACCCCGCAGCATCCCGGTCTCAATGGTTTCAGTCTCCCAATTTAAGCCCGCACTCATCGACCAGAGGTTCCGGAAAGTGAGCGATCCGTTAATGTTTCCACCGTAACCCTGGTATTGACCGGCAAAATCGAATACGGTCCAATGGTTGGTATTCACATTAGAACTTCTTATAATCCAAAATGGCTCATTAACCTGATAACCTGCCCAAAAGATGGGCATTAATTGATCAGAAGATTGTATAAATCCTGCATCATTCAGGTTTATGCCCGGAGTTTTCCAGTTCATGAACCCACCCCACTGGAAGTCAGAATTTCCAATTTTTCCAAAGAAAATGGATCCCCCGTTACCAATGAGGGCGGTGCGGGTGGTATCCAGCAAATAGTTCCTTCTGTCAGGTCTCTGGTAATAATGTGTGGAAGATTGCTGGGTTCGGGCGATAGCTTGTGCAGTACCGTTGACATCGCTGGTATAGGTTTTAACCAGGAGCATATAACTCTTGTTCTTAAAGAACTGCTGAAAGGTTAATCCACCCGTATAAGCTGATCGATGGATTTGATCCGTCAGGGGATCTTCGAGCTTTCGGTTGGTGGCGGCTAAGATACCAGATATCACGGTATTACCATCATTATAATCCTTATGGATACTTCCTACAAGATAATTAGTTAGGGGTTCGACTGTTTCATATCGTTTCTCCCCATCCAGGTCCATTTCCGCGACCTCGTTTTGGGTGATGCTCTCCATTAATCCGAAAGAAAGGCCTTTCTCTGTTTTCCCAGTGATTTTCGCTGCTGCGAGGATGGTGGTAAACTCCGGTTGATGGATATACTCACCCTCCTCGATGGTAGGGCTACCCTGTGGCCTACGGCCTACTCGGCGGGTATAGAACATGTTTTCATCAGCAAGATCACCATCTCCGAACATCAGCGACATACTCAGAATACTTCGACCTTCGATGAAAAATGGACGTTTCTCCTGAAAAAAGGTTTCGTAAGCAGTCAAGTTGACTTCCGATGGATCGGCTTCCACCTGTCCGAAATCAGGGTTGATGGTTAGATCCAAAGTGACATTATTGGTAATCCCTATTTTCGAATCCAGGCCAGCATTATATTGAAATCCTGTACCCTTTTTAGCATAAGGATTACCTTCGATCACACGATCGGTCACAACAGAACCAACCACATAAGGGGTGATATCTGCCTGTTTCCGGGGTTTTATTCCGCTGACACCAATCAGATCCCCATAATAGCTGACCATTCCCGATGCATTCCGTGGAACCGGCTGCCATAGGGAGGTCTCCTCGACCCTAAACACCGATCGTAAGACATTAAATCCCCATCCGGAATCATTGTCTTCACTAAACCGCAACTGAGATAGCGGAATTCGCATCTCGGCAGTCCATCCCTCCTGAGTGATCGCAGATTGCACGTACCAGATCGGGTCCCAGGTATCATCCTCCGTTCGCCCATCGTCCGTCGCA
The DNA here is from genome assembly GCA_012523435.1 of Bacteroidales bacterium. GTDB lineage: Bacteria > Bacteroidota > Bacteroidia > Bacteroidales > UBA12481 > UBA12481. The sequence continues at coordinate 4,604 of JAAYIP010000181.1, forward strand.
ATCCGATCCATTTTTACCCCACTAGCCGACACCCAAAACCCAAAGGAGGTTCGATGGTCATGGTAGCTATCAATCTCCACGCCGACAATATCGCCATCAACCTGATCGCGGCGAGTCAGCCTACGGGATATGCTGTCGGGATGCGTATCATAAGCCCAGATGCCTACATACAGGTTATTTTCATCGAAAACAATGGCAAATTCGGTCTTTTGGGAAGGGGCCTTCCCCTCAGATGGTTCATGTTGGATAAAATCACTTCCACGGTTCGCATTCAACCACATCGGTTCATCCAGCCGACCATCAATATGAGGCGGACCATCCGTCAGTCGGGCGGCATGGTGAACTTTTTTGGGGTACTTGTTTTCCTGGGCTGGCAGCGTGAAAGGCACAACCAACAGGAGAACAACAAGAAGGTCTAACTTCAGGCTCATGAGTCAGGTAAAACTTTTCTTTAAGACGGACTTACGATCCAAAGTGCTACAGACTGATATTAAAATTTTTGTCAAACATTTGGAAATGGTGATTGGCTTAAGTATTTTCGACTAGGCCACAAAAGGACAACATCAACTAAAATCCCCACTTGCCAGCTTGGCCAGCTGGTTCTTAGTAAGAGTTGTTTTATTTTGAAAATTTTTTGGTCATGAAATCAATTTTTGTTAGAATCGCTCTTCTATGTGTTATTTTATGTTCTTACTCCCTCCAGGCGTTTACGCCGCCATTGCCTCCCACAACCACAGTAAAGCTAACAGGGCTTCAATGGCTCAATAGTAATAATCAATTTGTTAATTACTATAAGGCAAAAGTCAATGTTTCTGGGCCTCTTATGTCGAATCCATCAACCCCTGCTAGTTGTGTCGGCGAGGAAGTTTTACAACCTAGGAGTACTGAGTGGTTTCCAACCTGCCACCAGTTTTACTCTGTACAGTACTCTCTTCCATTTTATATTACAGTTTGGGGCAAAAAGACTTCCTCATCACCCTGGGAGATCATTGGAAGTGGTAATTCTGAATTAACTATCTGCACAAAGACTGTTGTGGATAATTACTTGGTCCAGATTGAGTTCGCCATGTTTGATCTTGGTAGTTTTGAAGTTCCTATTGAAGAATAGAGATTTGCGAGGCAGGCCAGGTATTAACTGGCCTGGATTGATAATATTTCACCGATGAGAAATGGGTTTTGGATATTAGCTGTCTTGATTCTGGCCTCTTGCCAAAAAGATCGTTTACCTCCAATGGCAATATGTTCTGTTTTCCCAACTGTTGCCGACACCTCTGTTCTTTTTGAACTCGACGCCAGTAAATCGGTTAATAATAGGGGGTTTCGATCTGGATTGTCCTATCGCTGGGATTTTGAAGCAGATGGCATTTGGGATACGGATCGTAATCCCGAATCGGGCATTGGCCATCGGTTTCTGGTACCAGGGATGCACAAGGTTGTGGTAGAAGTATCAGATTATGCCGGAATTGCCGATACGGCCTCGGTAGTGGTTTCAACCTTTGGCAGGAATCAGGATATCTCAACTATGACCGACCCGCGGGATGGTAGAGTTTATAGAATTGCAAAGTTTAGGGGGTATTGGTGGATGTGCGAAAATTTGAATTATGGTAAGGTGATTGATCCGATGGAAAACCAGGCCAATAATGGGATTGTTGAACAATACCATGGTGTTAACCCCAGTTTCACTGATACGGTTTGTGGATTGTATGATTGGAGAGAGGCGATGAACCATAATTACCTTCACCAACAAGGAATTTGTCCACCCGGCTGGCATATACCTTCAATGACCGAATGGAATGTACTATTGGAGGGGTTTCCGATGCTCTATGCAACACGTTTATATGGGTTCAATGGCTTGGCTGAATTAAATCTGCAGACTGGTAATACTTTGACGGGATTTAGGGAGTCAGATTATTACGTGGTGAGCCTGGATACAAACAATGGGTTCTGGACCAGTGATTATATATGGAAGGGACCCGGAGATATCCAATTGGGTGAAGTAGTATTTCATCCCAGGGGATCAACCGTTGGATTTTGGATTTCTGCACACAGATACGAAGAATTTTTTTTGAGAGCTGATTTGATTTTAGCAAAAACCTTGAGGTGTATCAAAGAGGAATGAAAAAACCGGTAATAAAAACATTTCTTCTGTTCTCTTTTCTAGGACTTATTGGAGTTTCATCTTGTTCCGACGAGTTGGATATCTTAACAGGAGCAGAATCGGTTCCGGTTGTATATTGCGTGATAGATGTGAGGGACTCAGTATATAAGGTGTTACTTACAAAAACCTTTGCGGGTGATCGAAGCGCATATGAGATGGCAAAAGATCCGGATGTTATTTCTTTCAAAAATGCCAAAATTACCATGGAAGCATGGAAATCAAGTTATCCTATTTGGGGTACTGAGTTTATTCTTGTTACAGACACCAGAGAGTCAGCGATATTTGCTTCTGACGCCGGGTGATCGTTTGCGTCCATGGAGGGTATGGGGGATTTTTTTGGTCAGCCATTTTACGAAAGCACACCTGATAGATGGTTCGAGTATTTACGAATAGTGATCGATTATGGGGATCAGTCGAATTCGACTTACGCACGGATCAATTCCAATTTGGATCATCCTTCTATTACATTTCCGGTGCGGGGCTACAATACATTTAACATCTGTGATACCGTTCCCTATCGGATCCAGTTTTACTCATCTCAGAAACTTTTTTATGATTTGGGCTGCACATTCCGCTATTCTGAAGAGAGCAATGATGTTACATCCAAGTCTATTGATTTCAGCATTTGCTCGAATATTCCAGTTCAAACCGGTCCAACAACTTATTTAATCAATCAATCTTTGTTCTTTAAGCGATTAGCCCAAAGTATTCCCGATTCGGATGATGTAGTTCAGCGAAAGTTTATTTCTCTTGATTTACGTCTGTTCGTTGCCAGTCAACCCATGAAGGTGTTCATGGATACCTATTTTTCAGACAATGAGAATGGTTATCAGCTTTGGAATTGTTTTCATAATGGGATTGGGCTTTTTGCTTTGAAAACATCCTCGGTATTGGATAATTTAAAATTGGACCAGCGCTCGCTTGACACCTTGGCCTCAGGCAGCTACACTCGGGATTTGAAGTTTATTAAGTGGTGAGGTCGATTTCCGGCACATTTGAAGTTTAATGAAATCAAGCTCATGAATATCAATGAATGTCGCGATTTTTTTAACTTTAAGGCCTATCACAAGTCCTTTTATGAAGAAGTCTGGAAGGCTGATCCACCGGGTCGTCTTTACAATTCTGGTTATCATATCATTCACGGCCCTGGTTCCCATCCTCCTGGCCTTGACACCCCTACCTTTCTACCTTCATCAACAGCTTGGAACCAGCAAGTCGGGATTAGAAATCAAACCCCAAGTCATAATTCTTCTTGGTGGTGGAGGTATGCCCTCCGAATCCAATCTGATACGAGCATGGTATGCCGCCAGACTTGGCAATCATTATCAGGATGCTGATCTAATTATTGCCCTTCCATCCGACTTATCCAACCAGGAGAGTTCGGCACAACAAATTAAGAATGAATTGATTATCCGTGGCATTCAGGAAGAACGGATACAATTTGAACCCATCGGAACCAATACCAGATCCCAGGCTTTACGATTATTTGAGATGACAGGAGGGAGTTTGCCGGCAGCTGTCGTAACCTCTCCCGAACATATGAAACGATCACTCTTAACCCTAAAAAAGGTTGGATTCGATGAGTTATGGGGAGTACCCGCCTTTGAGAACCCCAACGATGTACCATTGGAGTTTGCGGATGAGAATCTCGGAGGGAATCAAGCGGGAATTCCGAGGATTGGTCGAAAATTGGGAATACGATACCATTTCTGGACACAGTTGCACTACGAGCGTCTTGTTGTCCGGGAATATCTTGCTCTAATTTACTATAAATTGAAAGGATGGTTATGATCCTAGGATTAAACACGATTGACCTGATCATTATTCTTCTCTTTATCGCCGTGATGCTGTGGATCGGCAGGCAGGCACAGAAGAAAAACAAAAACACCGATGATTTCTTTCTTGCCGGACGAAAACTGGGTAAGGTGTACCAGTTCTTTCTGAACTTCGGATGCTCCACCAATGCCGACCAAGCAGTGGCTGTCTCCCGAGAGGTGTACCGCCAAGGAATAGGAGGCATGTGGATACAGTTCCTGGTTCTTTTCCTAACCCCCTTTTACTGGTTCTCTACGTTCTTCTTCCGGCGCGTCCGATTAACCACCATCGGCGACTATTTCACTGAACGCTTTAACAGCAAATTTCTGGGCGCCTCCTACGCTGTTTTCACGCTGTTGATGGCCCTTCTGGGAGGCGGTGTTGGCTATATGGTAGCCGCAAAAACTATGGTGGCAATGACCCCTAAACCGATTGAGGCTTGTACACCGGAACAAAAACAAAGTGTTGCTGAATTCACTGAATTCCAAGCACTTCGACAGCAACTGACGCAAGGTCTCACCGAAGAGGAACAGGTTAGGTTCGACCAGCTGAACGATAAAAACAAAAAAGGCGAGTTGAAGTCCTTTCATTCGTACACCCACGAAATCTGGTTCTATTTTATCTATGCTCTGGTAGTTGGAGTCTATACCATGATGGGAGGATTTCGTGCAGCTGCGATTACGGATGCTATCCAGGGCATCCTAATTCTGACATTTTCAATGATTCTCATTCCGGCAGCCCTGATAAAGGTGGGCGGCTTTGGCGGGCTGCATGCTACTGTACCGGATTATATGTTCCAGCTGTTCGGATCCACTACAATGAGCGAATATGCCTGGTACACCATCGTGGCGATGGCACTGGCAAACCTGGTATCAATCGTGGCAGTGGTAACCGGTATGCAGACAGCAGGATCCGCAACCAATGAAACAACTGCCCGAATCGGCATGATCGGCGGGATGTTCACCAAACGAGTCATCATGATCTTTTGGGCACTGGCCGGACTCCTGGCTATAGCCATTTATGGAGGCAAACTGAGTGACCCCGACCTGATCTGGGGATTCATGACTAACGACCTGTTGGTGCCAGGAGCAATCGGACTCATGCTGGCAGGTATCCTGGCTGCTAATATGTCAACACTCAGCGCAACGTCTATTTCCTATGCCGCCCTATTCATCCGAAACCTATACAAACCATTGGTACCCAATCGTTCAGAAGACCATTATCTGACCGTCGGGCGAATCGTCATTGGTATTACCCTCCTCGGTGGAATCGGGATCGCACTCGTGGTTGATAACCTCCTCGAACTCTTCCAGTACATCATCTCCATTCCTGCCATCTTCGGAGCTTCTATCTGGCTGGGGTTTATCTGGCGGCGGGTAACCAAGTGGGCTGTAATTGTACAATTCTCTATCTGCCTGGTGATCTACGCTGTCATTCCTAATGTATTCCCGGAAGTCGACTCCATCAAACATAACCCGGCCATGGTGGCGGAAACACTCCCCCGGGAAACAACCATACGCACCAAAGCCCTCCAGACTGATGTCGATGCCGGACTGGCCACCGTGGTGGGTGAAAAAATCGAGAAAGATGTCACTGTCGCCCCTGTAGGAATTTTCTTCGACAAAGTTTCTCGGGACAATCCCGATGATCCTAACTCACCGAAAGTTGGAATCGATCGATTTCATGCAGAAATCTGGGTCATCAGCTGGTTTGGATTCGACCTGACTCATCTCTCCAAAGCACAACTGGTGGCCTTACGCTTCCTTTTTGATGCCTTCTTCCCATTCCTGCTGCTCTTCCTCATCTCCTTCTTTACTAAACCTGTACCTAAACATCTTCTTGATAAGTTTTTTGTTAAGCTCCACACCCCGGTTCAGGCAACCCCGGAAGAAGATCTGGCAGCTCTCGCACGGGGAGAATCCGATCCCGGACAATTCGAGAAAGAGAAAATGTTCCCCCACTCTCAATGGGAATTCCGAAAATGGAAAAAGTCTGACTACCTTGGGTTCTTCGGGAGCTGGGTGCTCGTTGGCCTGGTAATTCTCCTGCTGTGGGTGGTGGTGACGGTTGGGGGGAGATAGAGAAGAGGGTGTGAGGTGTGAGGTGTGAG